>DAHXLV010000012.1 GCA_027365815.1 Microcaldota archaeon | reverse complement strand
TGGCTCCTATCAGTCGGGTTATGGTTAGATGTTGGACTACAATGCGCTTGACAAGAAGTGGCAGAAGGCGTGGGCTGACGCCAAGGTCTACGAACCGGAGCCCAACGAGAAGGAAGGGAGGGTACCTGGGTGCTGGGGACGTATTCGAGTTTGCAACACTGTCGCTCATATTCCCGTTCCAGGCTGTTCCGCTGCTTTTGAACGCGCCGCAGTTGGGGTTGCCCTTCATAATCTCCATTTTCATAGGTAGCGGGATTGCGGCGTTGGTCGCTGTGCCTATTTACTACATTCCAAAGGCGAAGATATCTGGGATGAGGATTGGAAAGGAGATAACGCGCGGGGCATTCGCGAAGGCCGTATCGGTGGGGCTTGCTTACCTGGCATTCGCGGCATTCCTTTCTTTCGAGGCCGGCATTGGCATCGGCGGCACGGCTCTCATTGCCATAATGATGTTAGGCTCAGTCGCCGTTATACTTTTTGAAAAACCTATGACAGCATCGATGGTTAGGTATGTGAGCTATAGCGAAATGGAGGAAGGGGACATGATTGCTATAAACATGATGGGCAACGAGGATGTGCGGAGGATCAGGAAGCGCGCAAGTGCATTCAACAGGCTTGTTACAAAAAAACTGATAGACCAGCTCAGGAGCAAAAAGATAAGGTCTAAGGTGCCGGTCTACAAGAATGCGATACCGATGGCCGCGCCGATATTCGCAGGCGTTGTCGCATCTATCCTGTTTGGCAACGTCATATTGATGCTTCTTGTAGTGCCGTAGCCGTCAAGCCAAACTGCCGAAAGACACCGAGGGCATCACCCCAGATGGAGGATACGCGCGGGTGCGGAGCCAATACAATGTTAACGTGGATCCGGAGGCGGTCGTGGCAATGAAGTAGCCAGGTGTTGTTGAGGTTATTCCGGTAGTCGAATAGGTGCCTTGGTAATTCAGGTACACGCCCGCAGTGCTTGACGAAGATGCCCAGAAGGTATACACCTTGCTGTTATTCGTATCCGACATGGAGGTGCTGAAGTATTGGCCGTTGTTGTCGCTTACTATGTTGATCACCGGCGGAGAGTGCCCGTAGCCTTCGAGCAGCGAATACTCTATGTTGCAGCACAACGACGACGGGCTGGATCCATAGCCACCTATGTATGTGCCTGGGCTTGAAGTGGATATGTACATATTCCCATAGAAATCCCAGACATACGGGTAGCTCGAAAGTGAGCTCGGTATTGTCATCCAGATCCCATCCCTCGTGCTGCTCGTGAACGTGGTGTTCTTCGAGTTGAATGTCCAGAAGGTCGTCGAGGAGGACCAGCCGCTTGGCAGCGAAGAAAGCCCACCCCATTCCTGGTAATAGTTGAAGACGTCGCCCCCGTTGTCGTACTGGCCGTATGTCGACGACAGTGTGGGCGCCTCGCCTGTAGGCCCGGATGACGAGAGCTCTGAAGTCTGCACAAAGTTCATGTATATGGTCTGGGTGCCCCCACTACCTGATATGCTTGAAGCGAGCTTCACCCAGACAACCGTTGCCGACGCTGTGTTGCTGGCGTTCGACTCTATCCATGCCTGCAGTACTGATCCTGTTGCATCCGGACCTGTTGTGAACTCCACATTGTCCCAGTTGGAGTTTATGTAACTGCTGTACGTTGCGCTGTCCACAACAATCATCTGCTGGAAGGTGCTCGGTGTCGCGGATGATTGGGAGTTGGTAAGCGTTATCGGCACGTAATATGTAGATGGTACTGTTGTGAGTACTGTCGTAGTTGGAGATGACAGGAACGTTACAGATATGCTGTTTGACACCCCGAAGGCAGTGGCTGTCACCGTTACGGAAAGCGCTGATGGGCTCTTCAGGTAGCTTTGCGCGACGCCGCTGTAGCTCGTTGTGGCGTACTGCGGCCTCAATGAGGGTATGCCAGAGTTTTCCGTGAAGTTCACGACCACTCCAGGTATCGTGCTCCCCAGGAGCTTTACCGTGGCTGACAGCGCAACTACAGAATTTGCATATGCGCTGTTGCTGCCTGTGAGCGATACCGTAACAGGGGTGTTTGAGATCGAAGTCTGTGCGTGCGCAGTAAACACACCTACATATGTTTGGGGCACGTTGCTTGTGCATGCATTTATTGCTGTGATGTTTGCCCCGAAGCCGCAATACGATGCATTCAGGTAGAGCTTACCTGACAGGAGGGCGTTCAAGTTTACCTTGTTCTTGACCGGCAGGATGCACAGCATTACGCCGCCGGACGGCACCGCGCTGGGCAGGCACTGCGCTTTTGTAGTGTTGGTCCCATTGACATTAGCAAATAATGCGGGGTTCTGTATCGGATACTGCTGTGAGTTGGTTATCGTCAGTATCAGGTTGCCTGGGATTCCTGCCGAGCTTGCGCCTAGCACCACGTCTGTGCAGGTCAGCTGGACGGTGAACGAACACGCGTTTGGAGAGATGATATTGGGCTGCAGCACAAAGAAATAAAGCAGCGAAACTGCCAGGACTATAATCAGTATCGCCCATCCATAAGTTACCATGTACTCCATGGCTGACTGCGACCTGGGCATCAAAACCAACTAGATTAAGGATACGAATGCATATATTTAAGGATTGTTTGTTCCTTTATGGCATCAGGGAAAGCAAGCATGGCTTTCCAATACGCTATGTCACTGTTATTGCGTCAAAATAGAAGATGCTGTTTGTTGTGGGGGAATACGTGGCGGTGGCTGACCCCCCAGTCACAACGGAGTTGGTGAACATCCCCCATACAGCCATTCCTCCGCCATTATTCTGCATCTGTGTAAAGCTACTGTTGCTCAGCGTAGGGGCGCCGCCATTATTATTGATCATGTATAACAGAATGTCGCTGCTGCTTGTGGTAGAGCCCCCTGTCGTAGCAGAAGTTGTGCCTGTCGGAGTGGCGACGGCGGGAAGCGATGGATTGCTGTCCCATGACCATTTCAATGAGCTATTGCTTGAACTAAAGATTGTGTACATGACAATGCTATAACCGCTACTGGCCATAGTTGCATTGATGCTGAATGATGCGGCGTTGGGCACTGTCGTGTACCAATAGGAGAAGCCAACATTATTTATTGTGGTGTTGGCCCTTTCCTGCCATATGAGCCCCTGCCCGGAGTTGTCCGATATCTTGGTTATTGCGGATGAACCACCCATAACCAGGATGAATTGGTTTGGTCCTGTGGTGGTAACGCCGAAGGTGTGGAAGGAATGGCCGTTGCCTTCCGTGTAGCTTGAGGCCACTTTGGTGTACGTTACCTGCGGTATCGTATATGTAGACCGCGCTTTTGCGGTAAGGGTGCCTATCTGCGTGGTCTGCTGGTTTCCTTGCTCGATGTAGCTCAGGTATATGTGGCCTGTAAGAGTTGTTCCTAGATTGTACGCAGCTGGATATGGCGCCCCTGTTGGCAGCTGCATCTGCACTGTCGTCTCCTGCCCGGTGGCCATGGCACCCAGACCTATTTGAGCAGCTTGGCTGAGCGTTCCGCCGCTGGGGACGAAATAGAGCTGGGCGCTGGCGAAGTTGTACGAGGTCGCCTGGCCTACAGTAAAAGTAATGATGCCGTTTGTCGAGAGCACCGGGTTTGAGCAAAGGAATCCGGGCTGCGGTATGCAGCTGTTTGGTATAGATGAGACGTTGCTGAAGACCCCGAGACTATATAGGGCTCCGAGCACCACCGCTATTATGAGAATCGCCCATCCATATGTCATCAGGTACTCCATTGCGGACTGCGCCCTCTGCATCAAGACCAACTATCTTAAAGATACGGGTATATTTATTTAAGGCTTTTTATGGGCACCATCGGCGCATTCCTGAGGCTTACGCGGATTGAGCATAGCGCTATGCTGGTCATAGCCGTGATAGCGGCGGAGCTCATCTCTGGAGGCCTGCCGCACAGCGCGCCTGTCTTGGCGCTCAGCCTCATCACGCCGATATTCATAAGCATGGCTTCGTTCGCCATAAACGACTACTTCGATGTCGAATCAGACAGGGCGAACAAGAGATCAGACAGGCCGATAACCAGCGGCGAGATAAGCATGAGATCCGCGCTAGCGATCTCGATCGTGTGCCTTGCCGTTGGCGTCATCGCGAGCGCTTTCATAAACGCGCATGCATTCGTGATAGCCGTCATATTCGGCGCGCTGGCAATGCTGTACAGCTACAGGCTAAAGGACATACTGCTACTGGGTAACATTTACATAGCATTCGCGATGGCGATACCTTTCATATTCGGGAACTTCGTAGTTACGGATGTGCTGCAGCCCAGCATAATCACTGTATTTTTCATAGTCTTCCTGAGCGGCGTCGCCAGGGAGATACACGGCATGATAAGGGATTACCACGGCGATGCGAAGGCGCGCAAAACCAGGAACCTGCTTTACTACATGAGCAAGAGGCGCGCGGCAGAGATTGCGTTCATACTCTATCTGGAGGCGATACTCATAAGCGTGTTCCTATTCTTCTTTTTCGAGCCATTCAGGTATAACGCGTATTACCTTGTCCCGCTGATAATAGGCGATGCGATGCTTGCATACGTGGCGGTATCGTGCATCGTCAAGACGGACCAGCACACATACAGGGTCACAAGGAATGTGAGCCTGGTTGCGATGGGGATAATCCTGCTGGGTTATCTCCTGTCGCCGCTGTTCCTTGCAGTGGTTTGATCAGGCGACCGCTTCCTGCTTCAGCTGCTTGGTTTCGACCTTCGCCTCGAATTCGCCGATTGTGTGGTTGAACTCGGAGGCGCTCTTCACCTCTCCGCGCTCCTTGAGCACCTCCCTCGCAAGCAGGAAATAGAGGAAAGCGAGGGACTTCCTTCCGCGGTTGTTCGAAGGTATAACGAGATCTATGAATTTGGTTGAATTGTCTGTGTCGCTCAGCGCAACTATGGGCATGTTGACCTTGCTGGCCTCGTTGACAGCCTGCTTCTCGTTCCTCGAGTCGCTTATGACGATCAGCTTTGGTTCTATGAAATCTTGCCTGTTAGGGTTGGTGAACACGCCGGGCGTGACCCTGCCCTTCATGAACTTCGCGCCTATCAGCTCCGCGAATTTCTCTGCGGCCACGATGGCGTATATCCTTGAAGCGGTGACCACCACGTCCTTTGGCGCATACGCGGCTATCATCTTGGCTGCGATCCTCACCCTCGTGTCTATCGTCTTGAGATCCAGGAGGTAGAGCCCGTCGTCCCTCACCTTGTAGACGAACTTCTTCATACCTGGGCTCCTCATTTTCGTAGCTATGTGGATTCCAGCCTCTAGGTAATCGTTCTGGTTTGCCAACAGTTGTTGCTCTTCCTCCATTTTAAGCACCGATGGGGCCGCCGAGATTTTCAGAGACCTTTTGAACTCGGGTCGCTACCACCCCAAGGTAGAAGCCTACCAAGCTAGCAGACGGCCCCCAGTTCTTTTGCCCATTCGTTCTTTTATGCCTTGCCATTATTTCTTTCCTATATTCATGAATTCGTCGATCAGCTCGATGTTGCTTATGAACATGCGCCTGCAGCAGTACCTCTTAACTCCGAGGTCGTCGAGCACCTTGCCGGCTTCCTCGTGCTCCTTGTTGACCCTTCTGTCGTATTCATCCCATTTGTCGGCTACCACAGCGCCGCAGCTGAAACATCTCACAGGCATCATCATGCTATCACCTATACGAAGTCTGGTTCCTCGCTCTCGCCTTCGGGCCGTTGAACTTCTTCGGCTCGACCCTCCTGTAATCGTCAACAAGCAGTGACCTGTCGTACCTCATGTATTCCTTGCGTATAGTATCAGTTTCCGCGAACTTTGAGATCGCCTTGGCTATCGCGCTCCTTATCGCCTGCGCCTGCCCGCTTGCCCCGCCGCCCGTCGTCCTTATCTTTATCTCAAGGCGCCCGGCTAGCTCCCTGGTTATGTTCGAGAGTGAGATAGGCTCCTCTATCACGCTCCTGTAGACGTCATTCTCTATCGAGCTTATATTTCGCCCGTTTATGAATATCCTTCCAGATCCTGCCTTGGCCGACGCCCTTGCGATCGCCTCCTTGCGCTTGCTCCTGACAAGTATGATCTTGGCCGCTTTCTTTGCGCTCTTCTTACGCACGGCGGCGCGCTTTGCCTTGACCTGCTCCTCCACGTGCTGCGCTTCTGCCTGCGGCTGCGGATCCGCGGCCTGCACCACTGCCTGCTGTTGTTCTGCCATACTTTCATTCCCTTTCATATCCTAGCAGCCTTGAAAGCTCTGCAATCGTTACGTAGCCCACATATAAATCATTTGGCTTCTTGGATTCGACATCTATGGCCTTCGCCTTGGCGAACTCCTCCGGCGTGCCCATGTATACCCTCAGCCTGCGGTATGCATCCTTGCCGCGCGGCATCCTGTACGGGAGCATGCCGCGTATTATCCTTTTAACGAGCATGTCAGGCCTCCTCGACCAGTAGGGCGAATGCTCCGGGTTGGCTTTCTCTATCAGGTTTATCCTTGTCTTGTACCTTGCTAGTATCATTTTCTTGCTGCCGCTTATTATTGCGTTTTCCGAGTTTATCACTACTGCGCTGTCGCCGTTGAGGAGGCTTTTCGCCACCGTGCTCGCAAGCCTGCCGAGCACCTTGCCCTTCGCGTCATAAACTTTTGTGGTCTGCGCCGCCGCCATCGTCTCACTTTATTATATTGATCTTCTTCTTGCCAACCATGTCGGCTATGCTTGTGATGCTGCAGTTCGCGCCGTTGAGCAGCTCCGCAGCCTTGCTGGAGTATTCGAGCGCGGCAATGTTGACCTTGTGGTCCATGCTGCCTACCGAAAGCACCTTGCCTGGCACCACGACATTGTCGCCCTCCTTGGTGTACTTGTTTATCTTGTAGAGGTTGACGCTCGCCCTCTTCCTTGCCGGCACGTTGAGCAGGTGGTGTACCCTCTTCCAAAGCTTCGGCGAGTTCGTCGATGCAGCCGCCTTGCTAAGCGTGTCTAGCCATTCCTTCACATCGCCTCTTTCAGCGTTTATTTTCATTTTACCACATTTGCGGAGGTAGGGATTTGAACCCTAGCAGTCACTGAAGACACAGGAGCCTCAGTCCTGCGCATTTGGCCAAGCTCTGCCACCTCCGCTTAAAGCTTCTTCACCTTTGACGAGAGCTCCTGGAGTCGCTCTTCTATCACGTCAAAAGCCTTATTAATTATTTGCCTAGGCGGCATCTGGCCAAACGACTCAACGTAAAACTCAAAGGCGTCATCGCCTTTCTGCTCATAGGCTACGAGCCCTGGCTGGAACTTGGCATGCTCCAATCCGGTGCCAAGCCTTGCCTTCATCTCGATCCTTACCTGCTGGTCCTCCCCAAGCTTTATTATCGGTATGCCTTCGTTGGCCACCTTGACCTCCTTGTCTGAGGAATTCAGCTCCTTCGAGTATACGGTCTTTGGCCCTGTCTCCTCCATCGTGAAAAGTATCTCGTCTTCCGGCTTGTAACCCTTGGATGGGGTCACCAGCGGGACCAGTCCGATCCTGTGGGCTATATACTCGTCGAATATCGCGCTCGTGTTCTCGTAGAATGTGACCTTGTCTATCGCGAAGGTGGCTACGCTGCCGGTGGCTGTCCTCTTCAACGCGTTTGCATAAGCGTTGGTGGATTCTTTCAGGGCGAACCTGAAAACGTTGCCTTTGTCTTCTAGAATGTCGATTTTCATGAAGCTCACTGAAGCAGCAAAGCAGTTACAAATAGCTAATAGGTTTGCCACGACAATATATATAAATGTATAGCAGGAATCGCTATAGGTGCTGCTTTGAGCTTCGAAAACATCTTCCTTGCCGAGCTGCGCGGAAACGGTTTCGGCAGTGCCGAGTATACCAGGACATTCAAGAAGAGGCCCCACATATCAAAGTCCAAGATCGACGCATACTCAAACTGCGGATACCTGGGAAGCGGGGCCTTCTTCTCGGCCAACGGCTACAAGCAGACAGACCAGAGGTACATCGCTGCGACGCAGCTGACATATGACATGATTATCAGCCTTTACGACGTCAACAGCGGAAGCGTAGCGGTCGCGCGCTTCGCCGAATTCTCGACGCCGTTGCGGACGCAGCTCGAGAGGTTCTCGGCGTCCATCAAGAGGCCTAACTTCGAGTTCAGGATTATCGGCATGCAGGACGGCCAATCCCTGGAACCGCTCTATGGCATTTCTGAGATGATAACCCAGTGCAAGCTGCACCTGTTCGAGGCAGACCTCTTTGGCAAGCAGACGAGGCATATAGCCATAGACAGGCACAGCGGGATGAGCTACAGCATCCTGCTCAACGACAGGGTGTACAAGCCCGGCGAGCTCGCCAATACGATGACATTGGAACAGTTCCAGCGCTCCGCGCAAAGGCCATAATCATATGGGGGCCAGCCTCTTGACATAGATGCCGCTGTAGGAGGGGCCGTTGCTGCCGAGAGAGCTGCCCTCAAGCTTTATCTCGCTGCACACAAACTCTCCAAGGCTGTCCTCGGAGTGGCTGGCTGCGAAACCATTTATGTAGGCTGCGTCCTCCATGCTGGGGTTTCTCACCCTGGCTATCGTCACGTGGGGCAGGAAGCTCCTGCCTTCTGTTTTTATGCCAAGCTCTGAGATGCTTTCCTTGAGCGCTGCGGATACCCTGGAAAGCTCGCTCACGCCTCCGATCACCCTTGCATATACAACGCCGGGGCCCCTCGCGCCGAGTACGCCGATCCCGTTAATGACGACATTGAACTGGCGCGTATCGATTCTGGAAATCGCTTCTGATACGCCTTCAATGAGGCTTTTGTCAAGGTCACCAAGGAAAAGGAGCGTTATGTGCATTTGGTCATGCCTTACCGGTTTTGCTGCGCTGCAGCGCATGCCGGCTGCGAGGGTTGCAAGGCGCTTGCCCACCTCCAGCGGGATGTCAACCGCAATGAAGGACCTCTGCTTCATTCAACCACAATATCAACCGTGCATAAGAAGGCTTTTTAATCTGTTGGGCATAAATGTTGTGTGCAGACAAAATATGTCGTAATCCTTGGCTCTTTGCTAAGCGGACTGGGGAAGGGGGGCGTCACATCCTCAATACTGAAGATACTCAGCTTTTACGGATACAAGGCTCTTCCCATAAAGTTCGATGGCTACCTCAACTACGACTGCGGGACGATGAACCCATACAGGCATGGAGAGGTGTTCGTGCTTGACGACAAGAGCGAAGTCGACATGGATTTCGGGATGTACGAACGTTTCTCCAACACGAACCTTAAGGGCAACCTTTCAATAACAGGAGGCAAGCTCTTCAGCAGGGTCATCGCGAAGGAGCGCAAGGGCGATTACCTGGGTGAAGACGTTCAGATTATACCCCACCTGACCAACGAGATACTTGACACAGTATATGGCGTGGCCAAGAGCGAAAGGCCTGACGTCCTGGTTATAGAGGTCGGCA
>DAHXLV010000011.1 GCA_027365815.1 Microcaldota archaeon | reverse complement strand
GTATTTCGGGATGTGCCGTGCCACATGGTCTATCAATTCGTAGGCGTATTTGTGTGGCAAGCTTTTTATTATTTTAGATTAAAAATAAACTAGTTTAATTAAAACTTAGTTTACATTAAATCTATGCCGCGGTAAGCTTTATGTCAGAAACCAGGGCAAAGGGTGCCGACGAGGGAATGAAGTACTACATGACCAAGGACATGTACCACCTCATAATGAAACTAGTCATACTGGGCAAGATAAAGAAGGCAAGCAGCAACATATACGCCTACGAATTGATAGACCATGTGGCACGGCACATCCCGAAATACAGGAAGGACAAGATGGCGATAAAGAATGACATATACAACACGCTATCCAAGTTCGAGCGGCTCGGCTATGTGAACCAGCAGAAGAAGCTCTCCGGAGGCAAGATAAAGAACTTTTATACTTTGACGGGAAAAGGAGAGAAAGCGCTTGCAGAATCTAAAAAGATACTGAAGGATGCGATGAAGAACGTCGCGAAGCAGCTCGAGGGATGATGGTGGCAAATTCGGTAGAGATATTCAACCTTACAAAGAAGTTCGGCGATTTCACCGCCGTCAATAGGATGAATCTTTCGATAAAGAAAGGCGAGATATTCGGCCTTCTCGGGCCGAACGGCGCAGGCAAGACAACCACAATAAGCATGCTTCTCGGCATAGTGAAGCCCACTTCCGGGCGCATAACAATAGAGGGCCTCGACGCCGAGAAGGCTTCTTCAGCCGTAAAGCAGGTCGTCGGGTTCATGGCGCAGGAGACTATAGTGGACAGCGACCTCACTGCATACGAAAATCTCGAGATTGCGGCGAGGCTCTACCACATGCCGCACGAAGAATGGGCCAAGCGCATACACGAGGCCCTGGAATGGGCGCAGCTTCTCGAATTCAAGGACAAGAAAGCGGGCACCTTCTCCGGTGGGATGAAGCGGCGTCTGTACCTGGTGAAATCCATGCTGCACGCGCCCAAAATAATAGTTCTGGACGAGCCCACCACTGGGCTGGACGTGCAAAACCGCGTTGAAATGTGGAAGCAGATAAGGGAGCTCAACAGCAGGGGCGTAACGGTGATACTCACTACCCAGTACCTGGAAGAGGCAGACCAGCTGTGCAATCGCATAGCGATAATAGACCACGGCGAGCTCAAGGCGATGGGCACCCCATCCGAGCTAAAGCGGATGGTGTCCAAGGGCCAGGTGCTGGAGATAATAACCACGCAGCAGGAGGCGCAGAAGGTGGCGCAGCTGCTCAAATCGAAATTCGGCATATCGTCAGATTTTAAGGACGACAAGGTAACAGGGCTGATAGAGGACGACCCGATAGAAAAGCTGCCGCACATACTCAACGAGCTAAAGAAATCCAAGTTCACAGTAGCGGCGGTCAGCATGCATCTTCCAACCATGGACGACGTCTTCATAAAGCTGACTGGGTCAAACATCAGGGACAAGGCAGGCGAATTCCAATCCGATAGGAATGCTCTCCTCACGATGAGGTGATTTTATTACATTTGTAGAAGATACGCTCACAATATTCAGGCGCGAGATGCTCGTATTCAAGAGCAACATCAAAACCAACATAATCCGCTCGATAATCTTCCCAATAGTGATAATATTCTTCTTCGGCAACATAAATGCCTCCTCATTCAACACCAGCATAGCAGTGGTCAACTACGCGAACAATCCGGCATCCTTCGCATTCATAAACGACCTGCAGCACGGCCAGTCCCTTTCTGTAGTGAACGTCACCACGCAGCAGAGCGCGCTCACTCTGCTCCACAACAGCAAGGTATCCGCAGTGGTCGTCATACTGCCCACCTTTCCAACCAAGGGCTCAGGCAGCGCTTCTGACGTGGACGTATACTACAGCGAGAGCAATTTTGCGGCTGTCCCTGCAGCGCTTTCGACGATAAGCTCGGTTTCGGAGGGCTTTGCGGTGGATCCTTCCACTTTCAGCCAGGCGTTCAACACCCCTCCAAAGCCCGTTGACTATGGCCTTTCATCAGTGCTGCTCTACGGCGCAAACACAAACTACAAGACGTTCCTGACAGCTGGCATAATAGCCATGGTTGCCGCTTTCGGCTCGCTCTTCGGCGGAGGCATATCGCTTATAACCGACAGGCAGCTGGGGAATCTCAAGTCGTTCCTTCTTTCGCCGATAAGCAAGAATGCGGTCATACTTGGCAAGGTCCTCTCAGGCACTGTACAATCCGTGCTGTACGGCGTGCTGGCGCTGGCCGTTGGGCTTATAGCAGGGGCAGGAGTGGCGATGGGCGCGCTCGGCGTGCTCTGGATAATACTCATAGTTATAATGATATCCCTTGGATTCAGCGGAGTGACAATAATACTCGCGTCCAGGATGTCGCAGATACAGACGTATTCCATACTGGGCAACGTGATAGTGCTTCCTATGTGGTTCCTTTCCGGGGCGTTCTTCCCATCAAGCTCGCTTCCTGCATTCATGCAGCCGTTCAGCACATTCAATCCAATGACATACGCCGTATCTGGAATGCGTGATGTAATGCTGGTCGGCTACTTCCCAATGAGCTCCATACTGCTTGACATTGGAGTGCTCGCCGCATTCCTGGTGTTCGGTGTGCTGGCGAGCTTCAAGCTGTTCAAGCCGAACATAAGCTGACGATAAAATGTTAAAAGGTGTAAAAATGTGGAAAACAAGCAAGGTATTTGCTATTGTGCTGCCTGTAATGGTCGCAATGCTCCTGGTCCAGGCAGCGTACGCCCAGTCCGTTAATTCCGGATCTACGGGCGGCGCCCCAAGCGGAAGCGGTGCCCTCTCGCTTCAGGCGCTCACGCTCTCGCCGCAGTACGTCGTTTCCGGAGAGAATGCAACCATATCATTCCAGCTGTTCAATTCGTATTCCGGGACTCTGCAGAATGTGAACCTGCAGCTTGAGGCATCGAATCCCCTCCTCAACGTATCCCCCTCCGACACCAACCTGATAGGGGTGGTGGGAAGCGGCATCTATGGAGGCAGCGGTTTCGATATATACACATACAAGATTCATATTCCATCTACCCTGCAATCAGGCATATACACGATAGACGTTGTAGCAACTTACGAAACTTCGGTGAGCAACGGCGTTACCAGCTACGACACTCCGGGCGAGTCAGTGATGCCAATAAGCATATACGTGCATGGCAAGCCTGGAATAGGCTTCAGCCTAGCGCCATCATCGCAGATTGTTCCAAATTCCGACATGCAGTTCGAAGTCGATGCCCACAACTCCGGCACGGGTACGGCGTATAACGTCACCGCGACAATAGACAACTCCACATATTTCAAGCCTTCCGGAGCCGAGGAGCTGATACTCGGCACAATGGCAGCTGGCGCCTCATACAGTTCAGCCGCATCGGTTTTCGTCGCAAGCAATATAACCAACGGCACCCACTCTGTGAAGCTGACGCTCAGCTACCAGGACGAGAATGGGACTTATGTGCACACAAATACAAGCGTTCCAATAGCCGTGCTTCTAAACAGCCCTGACATCATAGCGGCAGTGCAATCAACGCAGCCCTCGCAGCTCTACGTGGGTGCGAACCAGTCGGTTGAGGTTGCCGTAGAGAACGTCGGCAGCGGCACAGCGAGGAACGTAAGCGTATCGTTCCGCAGCGGGAGCGGGGCTATAGTGGGGAGCGCAGCCGCGAGCTTCTTCATAAGTTCGCTGCAGCCTGGGCAGTCGGTTCCCGAAACGATAACGGTCAGCTCCAACCAGTCCGAGCCAAGCTCCGTTGCGCACCTGTATGCATCGCTGTCATATGAAGGCGCGAACTACGCCGGCAACTATTCGAAAGTGGTTCCGATAAACCTGAGCGTGTTCCCGTCGGCGGTGTTTAGCATAACCTCCGTGCAGGGAAGCCTCCAGCCAGGTGCAACCTACAAGCCTGTCGCGTATACGATAAAGAACGTGGGCAACGAACCTGCATCGCAGGTATCGCTCTCGCTGCAGTCAATATACCCGATAACTCCGATATCCGGCAACGCGTACATAGACAGCCTCGCGCCCAACCAGAGCACCACCGTCACGTTCTACGTGGATGTCGACTCGAACGGCGCGGACGGATCTTATCCCGCAACCATATACGAGCAGTGGCGCCAGCCAAACGGCGCAATATCGCAGCAATTCTCCGGGTCAAACAGCTACTACATGGCAGTAGGCGGCAAGCAGTACGCCCCTTCCGGCGCCCAGCCAAGCGGTAGCACCGCAAACTACTCCGGCTACGCATACGCGGCAATTGCGGTGATAGTGGTTGCAGTGCTGGCGTTCCTCGCAATCAACATGCGCTCAAAGCGCTCATCGCGCTCAAAGATGCAGAAAAGCGCAGAGGTCAGCGATGCCGAAAGCGAAAAGCACGGTGGTGCAAAGAAGAGGAAGTAATAAAATAGGTGTTATAGCCAGTATTGGTGTGGTACGAATGGCCATTAGCAGCCCGCGCAAGGCGGTCGACGAACTCCTGGAAAAGTATGGGATACCATCCTGGGCAAAGCCCTACATATACAGCTACATACGCGGCAATCCCATACAGGCAATAAAGCACGCTGCGAGCTTCGTCGAGATCAAGCGCAAGAAGGGCGAGGTGACAAACTCTCACGTGAGGCTGCCAAACGGCATGAAGTTCGACATCAAGTTCGTGATGCACCTGCTCGACATGTTCTACTACGGCGAGGAGGAGATATCAAAAATATACCTGGAGTGGTCGTCAGACAGGCTGGGCGCCGACGCGTTGAAATATGCGCCGCACTTTGCCGAGCTTTCCGAGGTGAGCCAGGGTCACGCAAGGGCTGTGCGCAACCTCATTGAAGGGTTGGGCAACAAGCTCTCCGATCCTTCAAAGGAGGTGAAGGACGTCTTCAGCTTCATACGCGGCATAAAGGACTGGAAGCAGCGTGTCGTAGTCTCCGGGCTCGTAATGCGCAAGACCTACGGCATTCCGTTCGGCTACGTCTTCTACAAGGTGTTCTATCCTGTGGCGCCCGAGTTCATGCGCTCCTTCGGCAAGGTATTCGAGAAGACGAGCGAAATAGTCTCGTGGGGCGAGGCTGAGTCGTCGAGCATAATATCCTCAAAATCAGTGGACGAGGCAGCGCTTCTCGCAATTACGGAGCGAGTGCTGGCGTACATATACAGGTCAATAAGAGCCGAGCTGCCATACGCCAAAAAGCAGGGAATAGAGCCGGAGGGCAAGCTGCTTCTCGAACTGGCGATCGCGTATCCCCTGCATGCGATGCAGGAGCTTGGGATGGGCATCGATATCGACGCAGAGATTGATGCGATAAAGAAGCTTTCAAAGGTGCTTTGACTTCTTATATACTACTAAAAATAAGCTCCGCGCCGCATGCAACGCCGGTAAAACCGCTAAAAAGCACAATCTATAAATAGCTGCTCCAATAAATAAATCATCAGGCGATATTTGGGCAACCAAATCCTATACTGTTACTAATGGTGTGAGCATGGCTGAGGAAATACAAAACAACAAGACCAACGGCGCGGACGGGGAGAATACAATATACATAGGCAAGAAACCAACGATGAACTACGTGCTCGCAGTTGTGACGCAGTTCAACAGTGGCCAGAGCAAGGTGACGATAAAGGCGCGCGGCAACGCGATTTCCCGCGCGGTTGACGTGGCCGAAATAGTGCGCAACAGGTTCATGCCAGGCATCAGTCCGCCTGGAAGCGAAGGCATAAAGATAGGCTCGGAGGAGCTTGCGAACGAGGACGGCACCAAGTCAAAGGTCAGCTTCATACAGATAAGCGCAAAGGTCGGGCAGGCAGCCTCGGCAGGGGAGAGCGCGCATCTCGAGGGCCAGGACAATGTCATATACATAGGCAAGAAGCCAACGATGAACTACGTGCTCGCAGTTGTGACGCAGTTCAACAGCGGCCAGAGCAAGGTGACGATAAAGGCGCGCGGCAACGCGATCTCCAAGGCTGTTGACGTTGTCGAAATAGCCAGGAACAGGTTCATAACCGCCATGCCTAATCCGAGCGGCCCAAGTATAACGATAAAGTCCGAGGAGGTGCAGAACGAGGACGGCACCAAGTCAAAGGTCAGTTCCATGCAGATAGTGCTCTCCAAGTAGCCCTGCTCATCTGACAAAGCTTTATAATGAATCATGCGATAAAAGGGTAGTCGCAGCGTGGTTTGATGATAAGAACCCATTACGTTTCAGACCTCAGTGCGGAGCTCAGCAACAAGAGCGTGACAGTCGCAGGCTGGGTTCACGAGGTCAGGGAGCTCGGAAAGATAACCTTCCTGCTGCTCAGGGACAGGAGCGGCATAGTGCAGGTTACTGCAAAGAAGGGTGTAGTCCCTGACGATGTGATATCCTCAATGTCGCTCCCCAAGGAGAGCGTCGTTAAGATTACCGGGGTGGTCAAGGAGAACAAGGAGGCAAGGAGCGGCTTCGAGATAGTGCCGTCGGAGGTTGTCGACCTGAACCCGGTATCGTGGCGCATACCATTTGAGGTAACTGGCAAGGTAGACGCGGATCTCGACGTTAGGCTCAACTACAGGTACATAGACCTGAGGCGCCTAGAGACGACCGCAATATTCAAGATACAATCAACGATACTCAACAGCTTCTCATCCTACATGATGAACCACGGGTTCATACAGATACGCCCTCCAGACATAGTGGCGGAAGCAACAGAAGGCGGGACAGAGCTGTTCAGCGTCGACTACTTCGAGACCAAGGCTTACCTGGCGCAGTCGCCGCAGCTGTACAAGCAGCTCGCCGTGATAGGCGGTCTGGACAAGGTGTTCTCAATAGTGCCAGTGTTCAGGGCCGAGAAGTCAAACACCTCCTACCATCTGAACGAGTCGACTCAGATGGACATCGAGATAGGCTTCGCAAATTCGGACGATGCGGCTTCACTCCTGTCGAACGTGCTGGTATCCATAATAAAGGACGTAAACGAGAAGAACGCTCCGGAGCTGAAGATACTGCAGAAGGATCTCCAGGTGCCCAACGTCAAGATAACCACGTACTCGGAGGTTGTCGACGCGATAGCCGCCAGCGGCAAGGAGATAAAGTTCGGCGACGACCTCTCGCGCGAATCCGAGGCGCTGGTCAAGGACCTGTTCGGCGAGGCGGTTATAGTCAGGGACTATCCCACGTCGCTGCGAGCCTTCTACTCGATGCCTGACGACAACAACCCCGAGATAACGAAGAGCTTCGACATGATATACCGCGGCGTGGAGATATCGAGCGGCGCACAGCGTATACACCTGCCCGAGCTGCTGATAGAGTCGATAAGGAAGAAGGGGATGAATCCGGACGGCTTCAAGTTCTACATAGACGCCATGAGATCCGGGGCGCCGCCGCACGCAGGATGGAGCATCGGCCTCGAGAGGCTCACGATGCAGATAACAGGAATGAGCAACATACGCGAATGCGCAATGTTCCCGAGGGACAGGAAAAGGCTGACCCCGTAAAATTTTCAAGAAACATAGCTACTTCGAAACTACCTTCTCCTGAACTTCTCCAGTGAGCGTGTGCGGGAAGCCAGACTGTATGTCAGTATAGTTCATCTCCACGTAGCCGGTATACAGGTCTCCTATGCTGCCGCTGTAAGGCGCCGTATTGTTCATGTAGCACTGCACTACGAAGGTCTGGTTGCCGCCTATAGGTATGGTGTAGGGGGTGGAGAACGCGACCATGTGCGATATGGAGGGCTCCGAGTTGCATCCTATCGATGTGACGTTTATCGGTCCCTCGGTGGACTGCTCGACGTTTATGGTAAGAATGCCGTTCTCGGTAAAAGTGCTGCCCAGGCACCCGAAGTCCGCCTCGAACACGCATGAGGTATGCACGTACGTGCTCGGGCTGAAGAGGCCCAGCTCATAAAGAACTGCCAAGGCTATCGCTATCACAAGTATAGCCCATCCATATGTCGTCAGGTATTCTATAGCGCTCTGCATCTTCATAAATGTCACTCAGTGCAGCGTAGCCACCAATCCGTCAATTACTCCGTTGACTCCTATTCCTCCTGTTGACCTTACCAATATCCTGTGGCTCAGCACGGGCTTGGCAAGAAACTTTATGTCGTCAACTGTCACCTCGCTCCTTCCCTCAACTAGCGCCTTCGCCTTTCCGCAGTTCATGAAGCTTATCTCGGCTCTCGGGCTTCCTCCCATAACCACGTGGATATCCTTCCTGGTTGCATCGACGAGGCGCGTTATGTAGCCTATCACGTCGTCGCTTATGCTCACCTTCTTAGCCTCTTCCTGGAGTTTAAGTATTTCATCCTTGCCCAGCACCCCATCCACGTCGCTCCTGCTCTCTTTCTCCTTTATCCTTAGCATCTGCGCCTCCTCCTCCATGGAAGGGTACTTGACCTCTATCCTGAGAAGGAACCTGTCGGCAAGCACCTTTGGCAATGCTGTCGTACCCTCTATGTTAAGCGGGTTCTGCGTCGCGAACGCTATGAACGGGTCCGGCAGCTTCATGTCCTGGCCCCCTATGGTGACCTGGCGCTCCTCAAGCGCTTCAAGAAGGCTCGTAGTTGTCTTTGGAGGCGCCCTGTTGAGCTCGTCGATGAGAAGCATGTTGTTGAATATCGGGCCCTTCTTGAGCTGCACCTCGCCTTTGTCATCCATGTACGTATAGCCTATCACGTCCCTTATGTCAAGGTCAGGCATTCCCTGTATTCTGCCAAAGCTTGCGCTTATGCTCTCCGCAAGGGTTTTCGACATCGTCGTCTTTGCGACACCCGGCACGCCCTCCAGAAGAACGTGCCCGTTCGCCACTATGGAGATGAACATCAGCTCTATCACGTCCTCCTTGCCTGATATGTGCTTCTTTACCTCTGCAAGGACCTTCTGGTACGCCTCTTTTCCGTCCATTGTTGCATCTCCTCAAAAGCTTTATATACCCTTACGGGCATATAAATATGAAAAGAGGCGTACCAGAAGGTCCTTGCAGAGGTAAAGAAGCACATATCAGGCAAGGAGGACGTGATAGAGCTGATGT
>DAHXLV010000010.1 GCA_027365815.1 Microcaldota archaeon | reverse complement strand
CGATAAAGCGCGCCAACATGTATCTGAAGGCGGGAGCGGACCTGGTATTCGCCGACGCGCTTCTTTCTGCAAAGGACATAGGTCGCTTCGCAAAGGAGGTCAACGGGCCTGTGGCAATCAACATGGGCTTCGGCATAAGGTCAAGGCCTACAACGCCCCTTCTTACTCCAAAGCAGCTGCACAAGCTGGGCGTCTCAGTCGTAGACTATGGGCGCATAACCTCTGCCGCTGCGATAATGGGCATGAGGAAAGCCCTTGAGAAGCTGATAGAGTCGGAGAAGCTCGACGAGCCTGTAGAGCACGACGAGCTTCTAGTATCGTTCGATGAGATCCAAAAGCTCATGGATTACAAAAGATGGATGGACATCGACAACAAGTACGAGGCGAAAAAATGAGCGCGAGGAAGGCAGGGCTTGACATAGCGAAGTACATACCTGAGATATCGAGGATAAAGGACAGGAGCATCCGCGAGAAAACCTCAAAGGTCTGGTCCGCGCTGTGGTCAGAATCGAAATATGCCAGGCTTGAAGACCTCACGGTCAACACATCAACCAAGTACCCGCACATAGTCCACAACCGATCGGTAGTGGTGATGGCGATAGAGGTCGCTGAAACCGTAATGAAGTTCCACAAGGCGAAGATTGACATGGACGTACTGATAAGCTCAGCCATACTCCAGGACGCGAGCAAGCTCGTCGAGACGGAGCCCGATGGAAAGGGCGGCACAAGGAAGTCCGAGCTCGGAGGAAGGTTCCAGCACGCCTTCTACTCTGCGCATATGGCTCTTGAGGCAGGGCTGCCAATGCAGATTGCGGAGAACATAATGGAGCACACGTTCGACAACTCATCCTATCCGAAGAGCCTTGAGGCGAAGATACTGTTCTACGTAGACCAGGTAGACATGGCGGCGCTGGGCCTCGACAGGTGGAAGAAAACAGGCGCCGTATACCGCTGACGGAATCAGTGGAGGAAGTACGGTATGAGGAATATCGCAACAAGCATGTCTAACAGCACGACTGCGTTTATCGCTATGAACAGGTTGTCCCTCCTGCCTATGTACCTCGTGAGAAGAGCAGCAACGGTCAGGACTGGGAGAGACACAAGCACCATTATGCCCAGGTAGATGGCGGTTATGCCTGAGAGGCTGGAGAATGCGTCCTGCAGCGTCAGCGAGCGCGTGTTCACTGTCGTGTTTGCGGCTATCAGGCTTTTTATGCTGTGACCCGCAGCTCCTCCCTGAATGAGTATCGCCGCTATCCCTATCAGCATAAGCGCAGAGCTGGCCAGTATCCCGACCGTCAGGATCAAGCTAAGCCTGTCTTCGAAAGCCATCAGAACACACCCAAGCCCCTGAGGAGCATCTGCGCTCCCAAAACTATCAGCACAACTATGAACAGGTATCTCACTACCCTGCTATTAAGCTTTACGAGGTACTTGCTGCCAAGCCTAGCTCCCACTAGGACCCCCAGGACTACAGGAGCTATCAGCAGAGGCTGAAGGAAGCCCCGTTCCCAGTATATGCCTGAGCTAGTGGCTGCAGTAACGCCTATCATGAAGTCGCTCGTTGTCGTCGTAACCTTTATCGGCAGCGTCATGGCGGAGTCCATTGCAAGAACCTTCAGCACGCCGGAGCCTATGCCGAGAAGGCCTGACAGCATTCCGGCAATGAACATTATCGCAAGACCCAGCAGCCATCTCCTCCCGTGGTAGTTTATCTTCTTCTTCGTTGCTTCGTCTATGAAGCTATAAG
>DAHXLV010000040.1 GCA_027365815.1 Microcaldota archaeon | reverse complement strand
TCGCGCCCCTTTTGTAGTATTTGCGTATCCTGCTGAGGGTGACGTTGCTGTTCGTCACTATCCTCTCGATTTTCTTGACCACTTGCTGGTCCATGCCCCTTACGATGCTTGTCCCAAACTTATAGAAAGGCCTGGTTGCAGGGTTCCTCATCGCCATCCTGAATCCATAGAGGTCGTAGATGTCCCTGAGCGGGGTGTGGCAGTGCCACATCACGCGTTCGTTGTTGTTCCTTATCCAGTGGCTCGGCCCTATGTGCGCGTTTATCATGTCATAGTCCTCCCTAAGCTTGTAGTTGTAGAATGACAGGCCGTAGTCAAGCCCCTGCGAGATCCTTCCGTATGGCAGCACCTTCGAGAAGCCCCCCCTGCTTATAGTTCTCACGTCAAGCTCCCTGAATCCGGGATATGTATTGGCGATGTCGTACTCTGCAGTGTAGATCGGCGTGTTGTAGTGCTGCGCTATTTTCAGTACTGTGAACTCCGCGCCACCCTTGAGCGTTAGGTTTGACTGCGCCAATACAATCTTCGCACGGGTCATCGGAGCACAGTATAAAATCCACTGCAAGATATAAATATCGAACCTCCAAATAACATAAGCTGGTTTTATGGATCTTGGGGAGGGTCTGAGGAAGGCTATAGCTAAGCTCCAGCATGCGACGATAATAGACGCAAAGACGATCAAGGAGTTCGAGAAGGAGCTGCAGAAGAGCCTGCTGGGCGCAGACGTGGAGGTCGTGCTAGTCCACGACTTCACAAAGAGGATAGAGGAAAAGGCGCTCAAGAGCCGTCCTCCCGCCGGCATAGCCCCGACCGACTACATAACCAACACGGTTTACGAGGAGCTGGTAGCGCTAATGGGCCAGTCCTACGAGCCAAAGCTAAAGAAGCAGAAAATATTGCTAATGGGCCTTTACGGTTCCGGTAAGACAACAACCGCAGCGAAGCTGGCCAAGTACTACCAGGATAGGGGCATGAGCGCGGCCCTCATATGCTGCGACGTGTCAAGGCCGGCAGCATACGAGCAGCTAGAGACGTTGGCGAAGCAGGCAAATGTCTCATTCTTCGGCAGGAAGGGCGAGAAGGACGCTGCAAGAATCGCAAAAGAGGGAATGGAAAAATTCAAGGACAAGCAGGTGGTCATCTGCGATACGAGCGGAAGGAGCGCGCTCGACGACCAGCTGATAGGGGAACTCAAGAGGGTCGCCGCCGTGTTCGGCCCGGATGAGCGCATAATGGTCATAAGCGCAGACATAGGGCAGGTGGCGGGCCGACAGGCATCAGAATTCAACAATGCGGTCGGCATGACAGGCGTTATAGTGACTAAAATGGACGGCTCAGGCAGGGGCGGAGGCGCCCTGAGCGCCACCAATGCCGCGAAGTCGGTGGTGATGTTCATAGGCACCGGGGAAAAGCTTACTAACATAGAGCCTTACCAGTCAGACAAGTTCATAGGTGCGCTGTTGGGCATACCGGACCTGGCCGGTCTCGTATCAAGCGTGCAGGACGCTGTCAGGGAGGCGCAGATCAAGCCGGAGGAGCTTGAGATGGAGCAGCTGAACTTTGAGTCGTTCTACGCGCAGCTCAAGGCCATGGGGAAGATGGGCCCCCTGCAGAACATATTCGGCATGATGGGGGCGTCCGATATACCGAAGGAGGTCGCCGAGCAGGGCGAAGAGAAGCTGAACAAGTACAAAGTGATAATCGCTTCGATGACAAAGGAGGAGCGCAGCAACGAAAGGATCCTACACAACCCTGGAAGGATAAAAAGGATAGCTAAAGGGAGCGGAACAACTGAAAAGGACGTCCACCAGCTGATTTCTGATTTCAACAAGATGAAGAAGATGTTCGGCAACCTTAAGAATGACCGCACGTTCAGGAAACGCTTCGCTAATATGATGTAAAATTAAAAAAAAAGAAAAATAAAATCAAAAAATCGGAAGAGACCCTATCTCTTCCTCTTTGTCTTCTTTCTTTTCATTTTCTTTGCCATTTCATCCACTTTAATAGACCGTCATATGATAAGTATTTAAAATCGCATTTCAATATATCCACTAGCGATATACACAAATCCATCAATGTATAAAAACATAGACTAAAATAAACAAATGTGTACTAAATGACAGATAAAGCCGAATCTCTAACGACAAAACTTGGCGAGCTCTCAGAGGAATACGCGAAAACCAAGCACAATAAGGCAACAAACCTGCACCTTGGCATACTCAGGGCAAAAATCGCAAGGATAAGGAAGGAGATAGTCGCTTCCGGGAAGAAATCGAAAGGGACGGGATTCTTTGTCAAGAAAACCGGCGACGCGACGGTCGCCCTGATAGGATTTCCGAGCGCAGGCAAATCCTCATTGATAAACGCATTGTGCAATACCAAGTCAAAGACGGCGCAGTATGCGTTCACTACGACAAGCATAGTGCCTGGGACGATGCTCTACAACGACGCGCACATCCAGGTATTCGACATGCCCGGGCTGATAGAGGATGCGCATCTCGGCGCAGGAGGCGGCAGGATGGTGATATCCGGGATGAAGAGTGCCGACCTGATAGTTTTCGTAATAGACATAAACATGCTAGGCCAGTTCGAGAAGCTTATGCACGAGCTCGAGGAGCTAGACATAAAGATAAACAAGAGGAAGCCATCGATCGGAATAGCTGAGAAGGTAAACGGGGGGATCCACATAGAGGTGAACAGGTCAGGGCTGCCAAAGCACGACATAGAGGAGATACTGAAGGGCCTCGGCATCCACAGCGCCGACGTGTCGATATGGGACAGGGTTGGCGAAGACGAGCTCATCTCGCTGGTCTCCGGCAGGGCGCAATACATGAACGCGATTGCGGTGCTGAACAAGGTTGACACCAGGCCTGACTACCAGAGGATCACAGCGGATTTTGAGAAGAAACACTCCATCAGCACAATGCCTGTAAGCGCGACCGAGCAGATAAACATACCCGCGCTTAAGGAGGTCATATACGGGAATCTGGGCATAATCACGGTTTACCTGAAGCCGAAGGCCGGCGACGAGCGGATGATGCCGATGATACTGAAGAGAGGCGCCACCATAGGCGACGCGGCGAAGAAGTTCCACACGCAGATCGTCGACGAGCTAAAGTGTGCGCAGATAAAGGGAAGGAGCGCAAAGTTCTCGAACCAGAAGGTCGGGGTCACCCACACGTTGTCAGACGGCGACATCATCACGTTCATAAAGAACAAGTAAACGCGCCTGCAGGCATGCCGTAATTATGGAATGATATAAATACTAATGCTGCGTTATTTTGCTGAAAGTGACGGGATGGCGATAAAGTACTGGGAATTCGAGGATGCACCACTCAAGGAAAAGCTCAAGAACGCCAATGTAAAGGATGTGGCCAAACTTTTCTACGACAACGAGACCGAAGCGTACCGGTTTGCAACGCTGCTTCTTGAGGTGAAGAAAAAGGGCGCAATGCGCCTCAAGGAAGCGCCGCAGAACATACCAATAGCAACGGCAAAGCGCTACCTCGATTTCGCCGTGCAAGTCGGGTTGCTGAAGCATGAGAACAACGCCTACGAGCTCACCGACAGGTTCTCGAAGCCGTTCAGGAACATAGCAACCTACATAAAGGCGTGGATGGAGAGCCCGAACGAGGAAGATCTATCTATAGAGTTTGCCAACGCAAGGGTAGAGAAGCAGCCAAAGAGGGGCGGCAGGACCGGCCAGGAAGCCGCACCAGCAGGGACAGGCGAGACGCAGCAAGGCCAATGATGATCGCACAGCGGGCCCGACGGGATTTGAACCCGCGACCTTCAGATTAGAAGTCTGCCGCTCTATCCAAGCTGAGCTACGGGCCCATGCAAGGATAATGAGAAGCAAAAGTTAATAACGCATGAGCTTCCTGCCTGACCTCGCGCCTATGTCGAAGAATTTCCTCGTGTTGCTGGTCAAAGCCGAAGCCACCTGATCAAAAGGCAGCCCCTTTATCGAAGATATGTACCTTATCGATTTCTCCACAGCTTTCGGAGTCCTGCCAACGACCGGAGCGTCGCTCTCAGCCATCAGGTTATCCATAGGCATCATGGCGATTACTCGCTTTCTCTTCGGCGACTCTATCGGAGGCACAGAGATCATATATCCCCTCTTGACTGCAATCCTCGCCTCCTCGACGCCGCCCTCGAAGAAATGCAGGTGGACCCTCCCAGCTTCCTTTTCGTCCAGGAACTCCAGCACATCCTTGATCGCATTCCTCGAGTGCACGGATATGGGAAGCTTCAGCTCCGCCGCGAGCTCTATCATCGCGCCGAACACCCTCTTCTGCCTAGAGATGTTGTGTGGTCCGCCTCCGACCGAATAGTCGAGCCCGATCTCCCCTATGGCCACTATCCTCTCTGAATTCTGCCGTGCCATGCCTATGTTGAAAGCAAGCTCCTTCTCTATCTCGCTTTCATCTATGGCAAGCGCATGCTCAGGGTCGATGCCGATGGCGGCGAACACGTTCTTGTTATCGGATACCGAAAGCGTCTTTATGTTCGACGGGGTGTCAACGCCGTTGGTCACCATTGTAAGGACGCCGCCCAGCACCGCATCCCTTATTATTGCGCTGTCATCCATTATGCTCAGGTGGCAGTGCGCGTCCGCCATCTCCACTATGTCCTTGTGCAGCTCCTGCCTCTCCTGCAGCAATTGTTTGGTCTGCATAGTCCACCAACAAAAGTATTAATACCTTAAAGCACCGAATATTATTAAACTAATCTTTACGATCGGTAATATTAGCATGGCACAGAAAAGACGACGTTCCAGCCAGGGCGGCAAGGACGCCTTCTGGGAAAACAGGTACAACAAGGTTCTATGCGGCGTCATAGCCATCCTTGTAATCGTGGTGGTCTACCAGTACGCAAGCCTCAGAGCGCTAAATTACCAGCAGAGCTTCGGCAAACGCCTCACCGGAATAAACACGCCGCTCAGCACCGCCCAGCTGGCTGTCATAAACAACGCACCAGATTCATATTTCGAGACGGCAGGGCAGATGCTGCTCAACGGGACGATCAACAACTCTGTAGGTACCGGAGGCCTTCCGCACAAGGTCGCTGCAATAACATTCAACGGAAAGCCGTCGGTAATATACTTCGGGAGCATCACCTGCCTATGGTGCGGCGAAAACAGGTGGGCGATGGCCCTGGCGCTTGGCCGCTTCGGCAGCTTCAGCCAGCTCTACAAAGGCTACAGCAGCTTCGGCGACTACGACCTGCCTACGCTATACTGGCGCCAGGACAATTACACAAACTATTCCGTTATGCTGGGCGGCTTCTACAACAGCAGCTACCTCAGCTTCCTTCCGATAGAGGATACAGCGCCGATAACCGGCGGTTTCTACCTTGAGCCGTTCAACACAACGCAGCAGGAGATAAACGCCACAGGTAACGCACCTTACATCACGGCGTTTAATTACATACTGAAAATCGGCACATTCCAAGGCACGCCGTATACCATATGGGGCAACTACGTGGTCGGAGGCGCAGACGCGGCAGATTTTGGCAACTCGCCTCCAAAAGGCTCGAACCTGCCGCTTGAAAACATGACGCACCAGCAGGTTTTGGCGCAGCTGGCCAGCCCTAATGACCAGTTTGCATGGACCGAATACGCCGGCGCGGACATCTACATCGCGTTGGCGTGCGCCAGTATAAACAACACGGCGCCGATATGCGCGCTGCCCGTCATACCGCAAATCGAGAAAACTTTGGGCGCGGGCCAATGAAAGGCATAATCGCAAGGGCATACGGTTCGCTGAAGCTCGTATACAAACCGAAGTATGTGGCCATAAACATCATCGCCGCAGTGGTTTACTACCTGGTGCTGACCGTCCTGATAAGATACCAGAACTACGGCATCCTCATAATAACCGCCCCGGCTTTCCTTATATATGCGCTTGTGATCTCCTCGTCGATGATGTTCACCATCGGAGTGTTCTCCGCCGCCACATCGATCAGGAAGGCTCCGGGCGCATCAGCCAGCACATTCGGAACCGCAGTTGCGCTCTTCTCAGGCATAATAATCGGGTGCGGCTGCTCCGCCCCCATACTTTACAGCATAACCGTCTTCGGCCTGAGCATCGCGGAGGTCTCAGTAATCGGCGCTTTCATAGCAAAGTACTCTGTAGCGATAATCTCAGCAATAATAGCAATCAACGTGCTCATAGTGCTCTATTATTCCCTAAGGATATCCCCTAAAAGGCGCGCAAGATAGATACTTTTATTAACTATCTATGGAAAATCAGAGTATGGCGCGAGCTAGCAGGACAAGCGCACGCGGGCGAGTGACCGGAAGGCGTGTCATCCGCAGGCAAAAGCCAACCCCGGTTGTCATCATCGCCCAAAACCAGCATCTCAACGGCAGCGACAGCGCGCTCATCGGCCGGATAATCAACCGGGCAGATTCAGAGAAGGTGTCAGAAAACGCAGTGCTTTTCATATCGCTGCTCTCTAACCTGACTCCAAGCCTCTCAGATGTGAACAAAAGGGCAGGAATGCGCGTCGGCAGGCGCCTCTACATGCTGCTGAGCGGCAGCAGAAAGTACACAATATACGAGGAAACGGTGCAGGATCTTGTGAAGTTCTTCGAGCATGCTGGATATAGCAGCATAACCTATAACGTTTTCCCGGACAGGGTCGACCTGCGCATGCACGACAGGTCGCACGAATACCTCGGCATGGACACGCACGCATTTGAGGCAGGTATCATATCCGGCTTCCTCACCGCAGCGAAGAGGCAGTACGTAGGTGTAACGGAGCACGCATGCTCCAACAATGGATCAGACCACTGCAGGTTCTCATCCATGCAAGGCCAGCCCAGGGTGCAGGCGAGAGTGGACACCAAAGCTTCGATACACAGGTTCATCGAGCATGTGGCCAGGCAGTCGGAAAGGGTAGAGAAGGTTTCTGAAGTAAGGATATCCCCCGAGTACTATATGCTTGCGGCCTCTACCGTTCTTGAGCGGCCCTACCAGGAAGAGCTCAGGCATGTCGCCTCTTATATAGGCAGCGGCATCGCATCCAGGATATTCGAAGGCACTAAGACGCAGCTGAGCAAAAGCTCTATTTCGAGGCTTGAGCGAGTTGTCGCGCTGCTGGGCCTTGGCAGGGCAAGCGTTAAAAGCCTTAAACCCATTAAGATAGACATTTCATTCGACAGGCTCCACTCAAGGAGCGAGTTTGTCGAGCTGTCGCTCGCGCTAATTAACGGCCTGCTGAAGAATTATGAAATAGGGGACGCAAGGATCTCCAGGGAGGCAAGGCGCGGCGCATACAACGTAAGGATAATCGGCAGGTCTGTAACCAAATAAGTGTTGACTATGGTACTGGAATTCATGGATGGCATATCCCGTTTCATACCCACCATAAAGGGGCCATCCACACCCCTGTCGCTCAGGGAAAAGATGTACTGGACGGCCGGCATACTCGGAATATACTTCCTGCTTTACAACACATACGCGATAGGAATAAACCAGCAGGCTGTCACACAGCCGCTGCTCCAGCTTGTCAGCATAATATTCGCCGCAAGGATAGGCAGCGTGATAACGGTCGGAATCGGCCCGATAGTCCTGTCAAGCATAGTGCTGCAGCTGATATCCGGATCCGGCATAATCAAGATGGACATGAACGACACCGCGCAGAGGGCGCGCTTCCAAACGCTCCAGAAGCTCGCAGCGATCTGCATAGCTGTTGTGGAATCCGCGGTATTCGTCATAACAGGATACGTGCCCGCCGCGACAGCTGCGGTTGTACCGTTCGTGATATTGCAGCTTGCGGTAGGCGCGATAATGATAATATACTTGGACGAGATGATGACGAAGTACGGAATAACGTCCGGAATAAACATATTCATAGCGGCTGGGGTCTCGTACGCGATAATAGCCGGAACGTTCGGCATACTCATACCAGAAGCGGCCGCTGCAATCCAGGCAGGCGGCGCCTCCGCCATACCCAACGCGCTGCTTGCGTTCGGTCCCCTTTTCTTCGCAATAATAGTCTTCCTTGTGAGCATATACGCATACGAGATGAAGATAGAACTGCCGCTCTCGTTCGAACAGCTGAGAGGCGTAGGCGGCAGGCTGCCTATACCTTTCCTGTACGTGAGCGTCCTGCCCGTGATACTCGCGTCGTCGCTGGAGCTCAGCGCCACAGTATGGCTCCGGTTCCTAGCCAATGTGAAGGGCAGCCTCGCAGGGTTGGCGAAGTTCCTCGCGCTCTACCAGCCTGTCGGCACTGTAGGCGGCGGCACCACGCTACAGCTCAACGGCGGGCTTGCGTACCTGATCTCCCCTACGTTCCCGCTTCCGTACTCGGCAAACTATGGAGGCATAGGCGGCTATTCCACGTACTTCACGTATCTTGCAACGCACACCACCCAGCTTTTCCTGCCGTGGGGCGGCTTCGTTCTGGTCCCAGAGTGGATGCATGTAGTGATATACACGGCGGTGCTGGTCATGCTGTGCATAGTGTTCGGTAAGTTCTGGGTTGAGATGACAGGTCAGAACCCCAAGAACATATCAGAGCAGCTGGGCGACATGGGCTGGCAGATTCCGGGGTTCAGGAGGGACCCGAGGATAGTCGAGGGCATACTTAACAAGTACATACCGACCATAACTGTGCTAGGCAGCATATTCGTCGGACTGCTCGCAGCCCTTGCAACGCTCACCGGCGCGGTAGGCACCGGAATGGGGATACTGCTTACAGTTGGAATAATCTACATGCTCTACCAGCAGCTCGAGCAGGACAGGCTCTACGAGACATATCCAATACTGGAGAAAATAGCCAAGTAGTCAGAGCTCTCCGACTCTCCTCTTCTGCGCGCGCTTCAAGCGCTTCCTGCGCTTTTTCTTCCATTTCCAGCGCATTCTTCCCTTTTTCTTCCATTTCCTAGGTATACTTCCCAAGCGTCACACCTTTAAAAAGCAAAATATATTAAACTGGCACAAATAAATACCTATGCCGGACAGAGGGCGTCAGAATGAAACACTTCGCAGTTACCATAACCGTGATAATCATAATCCTGGTGGCGGCAATAATTGTCACCACCGGGTTCGTACTGCCTAAGAACCCGCTGATCGGCACCACATACACAACCACAATCTCAAAAGCGACGACCACGGTGCAGAACGTAACAACCACCATAATACAACCGCAGCTGTACCAGTGCTCAGGCACGTACATAAACACTACAATGGCCAATACGTCCATACAGGCCAGGTGCCAGATGACGTCAAATTCGCTCGGCCTGTGGGTCGCAGCAGGCAACAGCAGCTACGTGAAGCTGCGCATCGTCGGCGCGAATAACAAGACATACGTTAACCAGACAATAACATACGACTGCATTACATTCTTCAAGAACTTCACCGGGCCGAAGCAGATATACAACATAAGCTTCACCACCGGCCCCGCAGGCGGCACATGCGGACAGTCGATAGTGAAGTTCAACCGCACCACCGTGCCGCCGTCGCAGGTCTATGATTTTGTCTACAACGGCAACTTCTCTAACGATGAGTACACCGGCTGGAATGTAACCGGGGCAGGATTCGGCAATGCGCCGCTCAACCTCACGTACGCAAACAACGCCATAGTCAGGTGCTACGTCGGATCGCCGTGGAACAACATACCAGGCCCGTACGTAGCCAGCACATACAGCTGCGGGCTGCAGGCGAGCCCGGGCAACATAACCTCGTCGCCGTTCACAGTGAGCAAGCCATTCCTCAACTTCAAGATTGTGAGCAAGCCGCACGCAAACCTTTATGTGGAGTTGCTCGCGGGCAACAGCCCCGCAATAGTTGCTGTGTACAACACCTACAACCTCAGCCTTTCCGGAGGGAACCGCTCAGCGTCAACCTTCAGGAACGCAGGCATACCGCTGACCAGCATAGCCGGCAAGATCGCAAGGATACGCGTGGTGGCCGGCACAGCCACCAAGCAGAACTTCATAGTGGTCGGAGGCTTCCACCTGTCAACGACGCCAAACCAGCAGCCAGGTATACTCACCAACCTAACCATATACAATACGACATAGCCCATTCCCTTTCAGGCTGCGCTTGCCAGGCACAACGCAATGGGACGCAATCCCGAACAATACCTGCTATTGCGGAGGCAGGGCGCCTTCCTTCTTGCTGTCAATCAGTTTCTTGCCCAGCACCTCCCTGTTCTTCAGGTCCTTCATTATCGTATCGAAGTCTTCCGGCTTGAGCACCTTCTCCAGGATATACCTCGAATACTCTGTGGAGAACTGCGCCACGTCCAGTATGGCCGACTGTAGGTCCCATACATTGACATGCAGGTCCTTCTCCGGTTTCAGTATCTCCGCGCCTATTGGGGCGTACTTGAATGCGATGAGCATCAGGTTCCTCATGTTCTCGAAGAGCACATGCACGGCAGCGCTCGTTATGTAATACTTTTCGTGCTTTATCGGCTCCTCTATCGCTCCGTAGCAGTAGACGATGCCAGGTTCCTTCAGGAGGCGTTCGTTGATCAGGTCAACGAGCAGCGGCTGGAGCTTCTCCTTGTCATCGCTCTGCATGTCAAAGTAAAGCTTTACAAGTATGCCCCCCTTCGCCACCTTCTCTTCAGTCACTCTTTCCAGTTCAGATTTTGCCATTTCTCTCACTTGCTCACTATGCCCAGCGCCTCTTCCAGAGCCACGACCGACTCTTCACCGCTGGCCAGATCCCTCAACTTGAGCTTCCCAGCCTGCTCCTCTATGTCACCTATTATGGCGGCGTACCCGAACTTCAGGGAATTCGCATAGGAAAGCTGGTTAGATATGTTTCTTGCAGATAGGTTTATATCAGTAGCTACCCCCCTGTCGCGGAACCAGTTCGCGACCCTCAGCGCATAGCTATAGTTAGAACTCTTGACGTTTATTACGAACAGCTTAGCGTAAGTCTGTTTTGTTGAAGATGAGAAGCCCATCACGTCGAGTACGCGGTCTATCCCTATGGATATGCCTGTAGCTGGCAGGCTTTTCCCCGAGTATATACCAATGAGCTTGTCGTACCTGCCTCCTCCGCCAAACGCGCTCTTCTCGCCGTTGGCATCAGCAATCTCTACGACCATGCCAGTGTAGTAGTCGAACCCGCGCATCACAGAGAAAT
>DAHXLV010000017.1 GCA_027365815.1 Microcaldota archaeon | reverse complement strand
TCGGGGAGGCCAAGGACCTCACTGGAATATTTGATGGCACGACGGTAAAGCTGATCGCCAACAGCATTGACAAGGAAGGTGTCGTGATGGGCTTCAGGCTGGCAGGCTTCAAAGGCTTCCTGGGCAGGGAGCTGCTGCCTAGGAGGAGGCTCGGCACAGAGATCAGCGAATACGCCAAATCGGCCGGTGTCGGAGGCCTGATACACAGCGATGAGGACCTTAAGGCGTATGGATTCTCACAGAAGGAGATAGCCGGGATAGAAAAACAGCTTGGGCTGAAAGGCGAAGACGCGTTCATAATTATAGCCGGGCGGCAGGAGAGCGCTACAAGCGCGGCGAAGTTCGCGATAGACCGCGCGAGGTATGCCGTTGCTGGGGTGCCGCCGGAAACGCGCGGCGTAATCAACGACGATACATACGCGACAAGGTTCATGAGGCCGCTGCCAGGCGGGTCGAGGATGTACCCAGAAACGGACACAAGGCCTATAGCCATAAACATGAGAATGCTCTCCGATGCGGCGGCATCTGCGCCGAATGCCGAAGAGGAGGAAAACGCGCTGGTGAAGCAGCTGGGAGACAGGCAGCTTGCCAGGCGCATGATGCTCTCTACAAAGCTGCATACCTACAAGATGCTTGCGGAAACGTCAGGGGACCCTGCGTTCGTCGCGAATGTGCTGCTGCAAAAATTGACCGAATTGAGGAGGGCGGGGTTCGACGTAGAGTCGATAGGCGACGAGAGGCTCGCGGAGGCCTTCGAAGCGTACAAGAAGGGCATGATAACAAAACAGGCGGTTGATGAGGTGCTGAAGGAGCTATCCAAGGCCGATCGGGACGTCGCAGCCATAATAAAGCAGAAAGGACTCGAGAGGATACGCGGCGAATCGCTGAAGAAACTTGTTGACGGATCAAGGAAAAAGACCGGAGACAGAGCGCAGGTGATAAAGGAGATAATGTCGAAGCACAGGCTCAATGTCGATGGAGGCGAACTGAACAGCTACCTGGCATGATGGTAGTGCCTGATTTAGAGAACGACAGAGTTTTGCAGTAAGAGTGCAACGGCATGCCTATCTACTTTTTGTACTGGTAATAGCTCACGACTTTTCCGAACCTTTTGTCAATTCTTTTGGCGAAACAGTCTACAGCATCTTTTGGCTCGTCCTCTCTGCAGAATTTTGCCTTTACTATGTAACCATAGTCGCCGCCTGTAAGGAACACTTCCCGGACAGGTTTCAACGACAGCATCTTCTCAACGAACGCTGCCGAATCCAGATTCTTTTTTGGCGATATGAAGTAAAACCTGTACGATGAGTAGTTTCTTGCCCTCTTCATTTTTGACACCATCATTCTTCGGCTGTTTCGTAGTTGCATTCTCGGCAGGCCCAGGCAGCTTTGCCGTTCTTCTTCCGCTTCAGCTTCAAAGGTCTGCGGCAGTGTGGCACCGCATTGCACCAGCATTATCCTGTAATCTTCGATGTCAGGACTGCTATCTCCCTTGCAGCTAGCTGAGATATACCGAATTCCAGACCGCATGCGTGTATGTGCCACAGGTATGCTGTCGGATTCCTGTGCTCCATGCCGCACATCCAGCACACGTACACTTCCTCTTCCGGCTTCGGAACCAGACCCAACATTCTGCCTGCTATTCTCATTAATCCACCCTAATCATGAAGGCATGGAGGGGACCGATGGCTCACGGTAATCTTGGGATAGAGAGACTGGGTTTGTCGAAAAAGAAGGCACATCGGTCATATTCCCCACAACCATACCCTTGTATGATTTTACGGTTTTCTTATATTTAAAGCTAGCGCAAATGTAACATTTTATAGCGGGATTTGGTCATTTTATATAGTCGCCTAGACGTTACCTCTCTTTCAAATCCTCCTCGCTCCACCTGAACCTTGTATAGTTGCTCTTTATGTCTATGCTCCTGAAAGGGAAGGTGCCCTTTACTATCCCAGTTATCCTCGCGTGCTTTATGTCTGGATTTTCCTGAGTGAATATGCTCTTATGGACCATTATGGCATTCTTCATGGCGTCTGCCTTGTCCTCGAAGAGACCGATCCCGAGGAATCTGTAGCTTCCGCTCATGGGAGCGAGTAGCTGAAAGGTGCTCATTAGGGGGAAACGTTCGTCGTACGACTTGTAATACTCCATCATTCTTACAGATCTCTTGGAAGAGGTCCTGTTGAACCTGTAGTTCACCGCGTATGCTAGGATGTAACCGAACGGCGGCTTGTTCACCGAGAGTGTAAAGCGCTTTATTATCCCGCTCTTTTTCAGGGTAAACAGCCTGTAGTAGAGCGTGTTCCTGCTTATCTTCAGCGCCCTCGAGAGGTCGGTCATGCTTGCGCTGCTGTCCTCGGCAAGCAGCATGAGGAGGCTCCTATCGGTGTCGTCTATGCCCTTCGCGAACCTCGATATGGTAGCCTTCGCTATGGGGAAGTATCCGAAGTTCGTGTGCATGAGCTCGCTGGGGTAGATGTTGACGCCATAATCGCCCAGCTTGCCTGGCAGGAGGCTCTCCCATACTATGTAGCTCATCGGGTCGCTAGTCACCGCGTGTATGATGAGGTCGAAGGAGCCCTCGCACAGGTAGATGTTGTCCGTGTATGGGTCATCTTTGAATATCTCCACCAGCTCCTTCAATTTGGGCTTTTTGTCCAGCCTGACGATAAGGAGATGCCTCTGAACCAAGCCAAGGGCGTCCTCATCAGCCTCTATTCCGAATTTTATATCGTATGCCGACTTTAGCTTATTGAGCTCTTTCGTGGCAGTAATCCTAGAGCAGTGGGCCAGATCAGTGAGTTCCCTTATCGATGTCCTAGAATCGCCGCTCAGCGCCCTCAGAATCGTGCTCTCCCTGTAGCTGAAGATTTTCATCATATGCGTATCTACTAGAGGATTAATATACATTTTGCCCAAATTTCGCAAAGGATCTGATACTTTTATATAGGATTTAAAAGGGACAAAAAACAAGCCGTAATGGGATAAGATGCAGCTCTCGATAAGGCAGAGGGGCTACCTGTTCATAAGCATCGCGATGGTGGAGCTCTCGCTGCTTGCGATACTGTCCAGCATAGGCGCCAGCAATATAGGAACCATGCAATTGCTCTTCTTCGTTTTCCTGATCGCAAGCCTGACCTCCCTCTTCGTGGTGGTCTGCAAGAGAAGGACTGCGGCGCTGAGGAACCTGCTTTACGACAGAAGAAGCCTGGGAATCCTGGCTTTTGCAGGCATACTTAACTTCGCAGGCGCACAACTCTTCCTTACAATGGGCGTCCTTGGCACAAACCCTGTAGTAGTCAGCATTGTCCTCAAACTCTGGCCCATCCTCCTGGCTGTGATGATACCATTCCTGGTTAGAACCAAGGTGGAGTGGCCGCAGATGGTTGCGCTGTTGATAGCCTTTGTAGGAGTATATATAATCATCACCAACGGTGTTTTCGTATCAATAAACGCGCAGGAACTGCCCTTCGTCGGCCTGATAATCCTCTCTGCGCTGTGCACCGCCTTCTCCAACGCGATAATCAGGGGAAGAAACCACGATATATACAGCGAGGTCTTCCTCTTCAACCTCGCCTCGCTGGCATTTGTGGCCGTCCTCATGCCTGTGCTCGGCGTGCATCTGAACCTGAACATGAACATGCCATCGATAATTTCTATACTCTTCCTCGGTGCAATAACCTACAGCACAGGTGCTCTGCTGTTCTTCTATACACTTAGGGCGCTCAACCCACTGGTAGCTGCTAACGCAAGCTATTCCACCCCTTTCCTGACCATGGTGTTTTCTTTCCTGATACTCGGCACACCATTCAGGGCGTATTACTTCTACGCCCTGGTCCCGATAATCGGTGCGCTGGTCATACAGGACAGATACTCCAAGAGGGCGGCAAGGTACGTAGGGGCTGGAAAAAGGAGCACCACCACGCTTTTCGACGTGACCGGCGCGTTCGTCGACAACACGCATCCGCACATCAATCCATATATTAGAGGCAGCGGAAGAGCCCTCGCCATAAAAATAGACGCTGTGTCGTATTCCGGATACGATGGGAAGGATAACTGCAACTGCATCGTCTTCACAAACAGGGATCCACCGCCAAGCGTGAAAAAGGAGGAAATGGATTTCATAGAGGATATAATGGGAGTGGGTCCTGACGAGCTTGTCCTGACGGCCATCGGAAACGCGGAATCTGCGGAACAGGCATTAAGCCAGCATTACGCTCCTGCCAAGGACATTTTGGAATGAAAGGCGTTAAGCATCACAAAAGCAGAATACAAAATGCGCCATGCACCTGCCCCGCGCTTAACATATCATTCAGAGAAACTTGCCGCCGCTCTTTGTCACCAGGACATCATCCTCGATCCTCACGCCCCCGAAACCATCGATGTATATGCCGGGCTCATCGCTGAACACCATGTTCTCCTGAATCTTTTCCTTGTATCCTGGAGATAGGTTAGGGCCTACGTCATGGACATCTATGCCGAGAGAGTGCCCAAGGCCGTGTATGAACATGCCCTTGTAGATGCCGTTGTGCGCCTTGTTGATGTATTCCATGGCTTTGTTGTGCGGCACCTCGCACCTTATCCCTGGCTTTATGCTCTTTAGGGCGATCTGCTGCGCCTCCTTGACCGTGTCATACATATCTATCATGCGTTTGTATTTGTCGGACTTCCTGTCAGGCTTGAATATGAATGTGCGGGTGACGTCAGAGCAGTAGCCCGCATACCTGGCTCCTGCGTCGATCAGCACAAAGCTGTGCTCCTCTAGCTTTGCCTTGCCAGGCACGTGGTGGGGGACAGCTGCGTTCCTGCCGAAACAGACAATCGTGTCAAAGGAGGGCGCGTCTGCTCCATACTCTCGCATCATCGAATCGAACTCCTTGGCGACCTCCCTCTCGGTGATCCCGACGCGGAGGCTCCCCTCTATCTTCGAGAACGCCTTCTTGACTATGTTGTTAGCTATGCCGATAAGCTCGACCTCGGGCCAGTCCTTTATCTGCCTGGCCCCTGCAAGCGCCTTCCCGGCGTCCACCATCCTCTTCGGCTTGCCAAGTTTCCTTATTCTCCTGTACAGGTTTATCGGGATAAATGCGCCGTTGACGCCAACGGTCTTGTTCCTGAGCTGGTCTTTTAGCAGCTCCATGGTCTTGCCCCTGGAGTGCGCGGCGACCACCCGTATCTCCTTCGGGCAGGACCTCTTTGCAACATCATACTCGAGCACGGTGGTGATGAGAAGCGCCTTTTTCCTATCGGCTATCAATATCGAGCTCTCGAACGAGCCGGCGTACAGCCCGGTCAGGTATGTGAAATAGCTGTCCTTCTGCGTCGTGTTGATTAGCAGCAGCTTGTCGAAGGCAGCATTGCCGAATATCCTATCAAGCCTTGCTGCTATGCTGTTCATGGTAAACTAATTGATTGAAAAGGATAAAAGCCTGAGCTACAAATAGGTAATAATGGAAAGGAAGGAGCTGCTTGCCGAGATAGTAAAGATGCAGGAGGCGAAAGCAGCTTACTCAATCAAAAGGTCGCAGGTTGCCTACCAGCACATGCGCGACCCGGCGCTGCTAAGGCAGTACTATAGGATGAAGATGCAGCCCATGACGGACAGGCTAGAGATCTACGGATCTTCGCCGACCGATATCTTCATAGGAAGGCACAATTACCCGAATGTCTACATAGGGCCCATGGTGCCGCCGGAATTCGGAGACACCTCCCTGATGGGCATGCCGGAGGGCTGGGTGCACTTCTCCATGGAGACAATAGTCGACTTCAGGTCCAGGCTTGTTAGGGGCATGCACCTCTCAAAGGTCACTGACGTGGAGAAGGGCAGGGTTCAGCAGCAGGTGAGGGATCTCGCGCTGGCCGACAGGCCGGCGGATTCCGAGGTCCATTTCGCAAGGAAGCCGTTCGTGAAGATGGCTCTGATGGATGAGGTTCAGCCTTTCGGGCCTAGCGCGCTGATGAAGGGATTCGAGGTCTACAACACAAGCTCCAACAGGAAGATAGAGAGGCTGTACATGGACACCGATGCCAAGGCCAGCACAGCGATAAAGGAGCTCTACCAGAAGGGCATCCAGGTCTCAAGGATACAGAAATCGCTCTCCGCCGGGCTCTTCGGCCTGAAGAACAACAGGAAGTTTGTCCCAACAAGATGGAGCATAACGGCAGTGGACGACACTCTATCGAAGGACAACCTGAAGGAGGTGAAGGGCTTCAGCCCCGTAGACGCGGTCTACGTCTATTACCACGTGTCGCTGGACAACCGCTGGATGATAATCTTCATGCCTGGCAGCTGGGAGTACGAATCTGCGGAGGCGTGGTGGCCCAAGACCGTATGGAACGTCGACGGCACCAGCATATCGATATACTCATCGTATGAAGGCTATGACGGAAGGAAGGAGTACGCCGAAATAGGAGGGTGCTACTATGCAGCCAGGCTTGCGGTGACCGAGAAGCTGAAGGAGCTCAGGCGCCAGGCCGTGGTCCTGATACTCAGGGAGGTTCACGAGGGGTACCTGATGCCGGTCGGGGTCTGGAACGTTAGGGAGCACGTCCGCGAGGCGCTGGCCGCAAAGCCAGACATACTGCACAGCGCAGACGACATATTCAGCTACATAAAGTCAAAGATGGATATACCTGTAAGCGACTGGATAAGGAACTGCAGGGTGCTGCGGGAGATGCTTATGCAGAGGAAGCTCTACAGCTACATAAAATAAAAAGAAAAAGAAAGGGGAGTCAGTGAGTGACTCCCATGATGCTTCCGACTAGGGCCAGCCCGAATCCTATTATCATCAGGCCGTAGCTGCCGCTGTTCGCCAAGCCTATAACGCTGAATATCAGCGCCACCACGGACCATATGTGGACCGTAGTCTTGTGCGGGTGATGCAGCGCGACGGCGCTTACAAGCACCACAACGGCTGACACTATCGCAAGCCAGAACTGGCCTGCGAATCCTATCGAGTATCCCGGTATAGGATTCAGCGTTACGCCGATTATCGGCAGCAGAACGCTGCCAATAAGGCCTAGCAATCCTCCAACCAGGACGAACGCGAACGCGTTTGTCGGTTTTTCGCTTTTTGCTGCCATTTTCAACACCTTTCAGCCTTTGTAGGCAAGCCCCATGATGCTGCCTATCAGGCCGAGTATGAAGCCTATCACGAATCCGCCGCCGTTAGCTATGCCAACTATGCTGAATACCAGCGCTATCACAGCCCATAGGCGTACCTTGTTGACGTCTGTCGACTTCATCATGAACGCCGATATGATCATCACCAGTCCAGCTATTATGCCTACCAACCCTACCAGGCTGCCGATACCTCCCAGAGATACCAATGAAAAGACCACTGCGCCCAAGGTTGCGAAGACAAGGCCACCTATAAGCGTCAAAATTCCGCCTATAAGGACTAGGATCCACGCAGCCGTAGGAACATTACCCTTTGCTGCCATCTTTACACCAATTAGCTTTCAATAGATATCTTTAAATACCTTCTACAAAACCGGTGGCGAACAGCATGGGCATGCCGGTGCAGCATCCGGCAATGATGGCGAAGGGAGATAGAATAATAATATAAAGCTTAAACGCAAATAGGAAGCCGTGGGATTGTGATACTTTCAGACACGGATATAAGGAGGTACATGAAGGAGGGCAGGATAAAGATAGAGCCTTTCAACATGGAGGAGCAGCTCAGGTCGGTAGGGGTAGACCTCAGGCTGAGCAACGTCTTCCGCGAGTTCAAGATAAGCCACAAGTCTTTCGTGGACCTGGCGAAGAAGCAGGATGATAACGACACCGAGCTTGTGGAGATAAAGGACAGCCAAACATTCATGATACACCCAGGCGAGTTCGTGCTCGGCATGACCGTAGAGAACGTCGAGATCCCGACCGACCTGATGGGCAGGCTCGACGGTAGGTCAAGCCTCGGAAGGCTGGGCATAATAGTGCATTCTACAGCCGGGCGCATAGACCCTGGCTGGAAGGGGCGGCTCACCCTGGAGATAAGCAACATTGGCAAGCTGCCCGTCGCGCTGATACCGAAAATGAGGTTCTGCTACCTGATGTTCGAGCAGGTATCCTCCAGTGTCGAGAAGCCCTACGCCGGCAAATACTCGGGGGATATCATGCCGGCGGCGTCTAAGATAAACGAGGAGCTTTCGAAGAAATAGATCACTTGCTTTCCTGCTCCTTGAGCTTCGCCATCTTATTGTCGATCCTTTTCTCGCTCTCGAGCCTTGCGAGCGCGTACTCGTTCATGTCGACCTGCATGTATCTGGTCAGCGTCGGGTGGACGCCGTCTACAAGCGCCTTCATCTGCTGCGCTATTTTCCTGTAATCTGGATGGCCCTGCTTCTGCGACCTCAGCTCTGTGAGATGGTACACTTCGCGAAGGTTCATCTTGATATAGTAACGTATGCGGAATGACCTGGGCACCGCGTATTGGGCCTCCATGGGCATGTCTGCGGCTATCTTTGCGTATACCTCTTTCGCCTCCTCCATAAGCGCCCTGTACTCGTCATAGAGACCGACCTGCCTGAGGTCCTCAGGCACGTCATATCCCAAGTTGGTGGTTATCGCCTGGCGCTCTATGGTGAGCGCCCTGTGCCTGTGCAGGTCCCTGAACATGCCATAGTTGGAGCATACCTCAAACGTGTAAAACAGGTTCTCGAGCGCGCGGCCTGCCTTGTCGCGCCTGTTCCTCCTCTTTGAAAGGTATGCGGAGACAAGCGCATCCCTGCCGTCTTGGCCCATGCCCCTTATAGCCTGCCTGAGCCGCTCGAGCGGCGCCTGCGAATACTGGTACAGCATAGCTGCAAGCACCTTCTCCTCCCCCTCTTTGTCGTAGTCTACCAGCTTGACATATCTCTCTTCCTCCGCTGGGCCTTCGGGCTCATGCGATGATGCGAACGCCCTCATCTCCTTGCCTCTGTTTACTATGTACTCGGATTCCTGGGCGCGCTTCACAAACGAGGGTATGACCTTTGCAAGCTCGTCGTGCATCTCGCGCCCCAGCTCTATGGCCTCGGTTAGCCCGGAGGAGTATAGCTTGGTTATCAGGTATTCGAATGCCCGCCCATTCCCGTATAGCCCGATGTTTGTCAGCCTTGATGCGGTAAACATGTTCTTGAGCACGTCGCACGCCTTTGCGCGGCACGCGCTGTCGAACGCGCGGTCTGACGCTGCCGGGTCGCGCGGGGTGGCCTCCTTTATGTAATCCTTCATTATAGGTATCCACTTAACATAGCAGTCGAATATCTTGTCCATGTAGTCCTCGTAGAGCTTTGCGTGCTTGGAGGCCATTATCTTCGGCTCCCTGTACCACAGGTATTGGCCGTTGACCTTCTTGTCGAAGAGCACGTACCTTGCCGACTTCTCAAGCGGCGATATCCCTATCCTTGAATCGGTGAGTATGTCGCCGACAAGGCTTGATTCGGCCTCGCATGCTATGTGCGCGCCGGCCAGCTCGGCGACGGAGTCGTCACCGTACCCGACAAGGACGCGGTCGTAGAACGCCTCGGCCTTCTCCTTTGCGAGTATCGTGACTGAAGCCGGTGCCGCGGACCCTTCGGCCGAGAAAATGTCCTTGTTGGTTATGAACTCCTCAAGGAGTATTCGCCTTACGCTCTTGTCTGACCTGCTGTATCTCGAGAAAAGGGTCCCTTTTATGACCTCAGGGAGGTTAACTAGCACAAAAACGTTCTTGTCCATGTTGGTGAAGTACTGGGATAGCACGTTCCGTTCGCTTTCGCTGAATGCATCCATCACAGGCGCGCCACCCCCTGGCATAAAATCAAGATTTATTTCGTGTATGGTTATAAAAATGTGGTGCTGAGGTTACATATAAGCCGATGAAATGCACCGCAAGAGGCTAGGCATAAATAAGTCAACTTTGTAGTATATGCAGAAACATGTAAAAGAAGGAAAGAGAATCAAGGTTTATGGCAAGGTTATGGGCAAAATCAAGTAGTGTTGTTCATGGATAAAGAAGCAGTTTTGTGTATGTACTTTTGATACATAAACAGGATTCAAATAAGAGAATTGGAAGAAAGAGGTTAAGTTAGAAAAGACTTTTGTGAAAGATTTATATATCTTTATGTTATATCATATAACAAGAGATTATATGGTTAAGCTTCAATTGGAATTATCTGAAAAAGAAAATAGCACGGTGGAAGTATACAAAACAGTGCACAAGCTCAAAACAAAACAGGAAGCCATTAAGGCGATGATTAATCATTTCGAAGTAAACATTAAGCCAAAAAATGTTGGTGAAAAGGAGTACTTTAAGTGATAAAAATGGATGACGAAGATCTTTCACGAAAGTCTTTTCTAACTTAACCTCTTTCTTCCAATTCTCT
>DAHXLV010000001.1 GCA_027365815.1 Microcaldota archaeon | reverse complement strand
GAGACTATGCCCCACTTTGTCGCGCCATCAGGCACTCCATATATCGACGAGGGCCTTAGCGCGCTATGGCCCATGAAGTCTATTATAAGGTCAGTTACCTTGTCCAGCAGGAATGCGTCCGATGCCACTGTGCGCCAGTTTATGTAGAAGCTTGAGAACACGCCTTTTTTTATCTCGACCGGGTCGGCAAAGAACCCTATTGCGCCGCTCGATAGGATTATGCCGTCGAACTCTGCCTGCCGTCTCCATGCCTGCCTTAAGCTCTTTGCCATAAAGCCCACGCCTTCGCGTCAGACATTGTTCAGCCTTGCCCTTATCTCCTCTGTTGTAAGCTTCGTGCTAAGAAGCGGTATCTTCTCTATCTGGGCTATCTTTATTGCGAGCTTGTCCATGTCGGCCACATTCTGTATGACCACTATCCTTGGCTTTATGGGCGCCACCCTTATGACAACCATGGGAGACCTTCCTGTGCTTACCTGGTCGAACACAAAGGCCCTCTCGTTTGTAGTGCCGAACAGCTTTGGGTACTCGCTTGGGGATATCTCAAGTATGACCCTTATGCTGTCTATAAGCGTGTAGCCGAATATTTTTACCGAGTCGAGCAGCCCGGGATTCGACACTATCTTTGCGTCTATCATCCTTGCGAAATCTGTCCCGGTTATAGGGGCGGAAAAGTCGTGTATAGTGTAGAACGGGTCCTTGCCCTGCGGCATGTTGTACTTCTCCAGGTTCCTGACCACCTCTCCGCCGCTCTGGCCGTCTATGGTGAACAGGGCTGTGACAAACCTCTTGATTATGCCCACTCCCGGGCTTGCCCGCCTGTTCCCCTCATAGTCGCTTATCGTGGATGTTGATATTTTCAGGTGCTTTGAAAGGTCTACCTGGGATATGCCGAAAAGCTCCCTCCATTTCTTCATGGTGCTGCCTGGGCTGTCTGAGAGGGCTATCTCTCCGGCTATCCTTTCCTGGAGCGTGTCCATGTGTATTATCTGTGCGCATATCCTTTTAAATTTGATGAAACCTTTTGCGCAGCGCAGGCTTTATATCTGCAGTTGCAGGCCCATTATGCTGGGGGCTGCGCGGCCAAGCTATCGCGCGCTGCGCCTTCTCCTGCGGCGATTTGCATGAGCACGGCGCGCTGCATGCTTTTTTGCTATGCGCCTGGCGCGCCCTATCCTGCCATAGAGCGCATCGGCCTCTTCGCTGTACTTCTGCGGCTCCTGCGGCTTCTTTGAGAACAGCGAGTATATCAGTGCCAGCACGCCTGCAACGAACATTGCCGCAGCGGAGATCCCGTATGCTGCGCTGGAAAAGACGCTGCCGCCTACCTGTGACTGCGATTTGGTTACAAGGGAGAAGGATACTGTAGCGTTTGAGCCCCCTGAGTTCTGGAACACTGCGTAGTACCTTCCGCCAGGTAGCATTGGCGAAGATTGCGAAGGGTATGAGGAATAAGAAGACGCATTCTGGTACGGGAATATGCCGCTTGTGCTGTTATATATCAGCTCTATTGTGTCTGTGGCGTTGAGAGAGCCGGTGTATATGTCAGAACTTGAGTTGCTCTTGAGCTGTATCGAGCTAAAGCCCTGCTGGTTAAGCAGCAGGAAGTTGACAGGCACCCCATTGGTGAAGTAGACGAATCCTACGACCGTTGAATTTGGAAGGTCGAATGTGAAATACGCGGCGCTCTTTGGGGGCAGGCCCATCTCCTGCAGGCTGCCGCCGGAGAAGCTGCCCTGGAACTGCTGCGCGCTTATGTATGTAAGTGCGGCAGAGAATAATATGAGAAGGATTGCTATTTTTGTGAGTCTCTGCATTGCATTTCACGCACATATATTCCGCTAAACGCATAAATTTATATACGTTTGAAACAGGTATTCATAAGGGTTATTCTGTTGGAGATCATTAAAAGCGGGATAGAGGGGCTTGATGCCATGCTTTATGGCGGATTCCCAAAGGAGGACCAGGTAATGATTGCCGGCGGGCCTGGCGCGGGCAAGACCCTGATAGCGTTCGAATACATATACAGGAACGCAAAGCAGGGCAATAAGGGAATATTCTTCGCGCTTGAAGAGGACCCCAAGAAGATAGTGCAGAATGCCCAGAGCGCATTTTCCAACCTCAAGGACATCGGCGATCTCGTCGACAAGGGCATGATAATGATAGAAGGCAAGGACCTGCTAACCACTGCCCTAAACAAGTACGACGAGGCCGAGTTCGGATTCGGGAGGATGGTTTCGGAGATGGAGAGCAGCATAAGCGAATCCGGCGCAACGCGCGTCGTGATAGACTCGTCCTCGGCGTTCGAGCTTGTGATCAAGGACCCGGTGCTGTACAGGAGGTCAATGTGGTCATTGGCGGCAAACCTCAGGAGGCTTGGCGTCACCACTGTGTTCACCTCTGAGACTAGGAATCCTGACAGGAAGAAGCTTGTCTTCAACTCCGAGCATTTCATATTCGACGGCATGATACTCATGTACCAGAGCGGGGAGGCTGAGAAGAGGATACACACGCTTGAGATAATAAAGATGAGGGGGCACAACCACAGCTTTGTCACGGCGCCATACGAGATAACACCGGATGGCTTCAAGATTTTCTCTCCAGAGCTGATGCTGAGATAGGCCGGATGGTTTTTTGGCGGCAAATGGCAAGGCGCAAAGCGCGCATGATGAATACGTGGGCAGGCTAAGGGCCTATGGGCTAGTCGCTGCAATAATAATTGTGCTTGCCATAGTATCGTTCGCAGTGGCGCCGAGCGGAAGCGGGATTGCCGGGTGCAGGTCTATTCTGTTTGGTACGAGCCAGCCATGCGTGGAATCGCTTGCAATTGAAACGCTTAATTCGACGATGTGCGCCGGGCTGCATCCGGCGTATGCGAACCAGTGCTATCTTGCAATAGCACAAAACACCTCAGACCAGGAGCTGTGCAGAAGGATAAACGGCAGCGTGGCTGCAGGCCAATGCTACCTTTACATTGCCAACAGCACCAAGGACCCGGCGCTGTGCAGCATGGTCAACGGTAGCGCAGGGTCCGAATGCGCTTACTCAATCGCAGTTGAAACGAACGACACTTCGGCGTGCCCGGGAGGTAGCGGCACCGGCGCAGGGAAGGAATGCGCGTCTACGATATACATGAATGACGCAGTAAAAACCGGGAATGCTGCTTTATGCTCAGAAATCACATCCAGCAATGAAAGCAATGATACCTACGGCATAATCATCAACTCAAGCCTGGGAAAGTATCCCGGGCTGGCGCTTAACATAACACAGATACTGGAATATGGCGCTATAACAAACGCCACAGTAGGCGCCATGGGCATATGCTATACGAGCGTGGCGATGAGGACAGGCAACGAGTCGTACTGCAATTACGTGCAGGGCAGCGCGCTGGGCAACGCATGCACCGAATACTTCATACGCAGCAATCAGAGCAAGTCGGGCTCCTTTAACGCAACTGCGCTTATGGGATACTGCAACCAGGCAGGAGCCAACAGCACTACCTGCAAATACGGCCTGGAAACAGTGGAGGCGTACGATTCGGGCAACCTCACGATATGCAAGGGCATACCTGCCCCGTACTCGTACAATTGCTATTACTACCTTGCGGAAAAATACAATGACAGCAGCTACTGCAATTACATAGCAAACTCTACAATAAATGGGGCGTGCGTTGGGGACGTTAGCGGCCTGTATAACAACGCCACTGGTGGTTGAACGCTTGGGGTGGTGACGTGCATAAAGAGAGGCTACGGTGGCGAAGAGACATATTTCATAGCGCGCGTTGACGCAGGCAGTGGATCTGCAGTGGTGACTGGGGGGCGCAGGCTCGTGTGCGGCGAAGTCATCGAATACGACGAATCCGCAGGCACGGCCACTCCTGTTGAAGGCGCAGAGAATGGCAAGGAGCTCCTAGCAAATAAAGTTGCATCATACAGGCAGGACGTTATCACAGGCAGGCCCTATGAAACTGGCAATGCTGAGATAGACGCCGCAACTGCGAGAATGTGGGGCAAGCTGGAGGAAGTTGCATGGCTCATTGTGCGAAAGATGGTTGTTTCCGCGCCTATCCTGGTAAGGTTCCACAACGACGCTGACGGGGCAGGCGGGGCATATGCCCTTTACCTTTCGCTAAAGGAGCTTTCTGAAAGGCTCGGACTTGCGGGCAACTGCATCTGGACAATGCATCGCAGCGTCTCTTACAGGCGCGAGGACTGCATGGCCGACATCCTTACGTCGAATGCATACGCATGCACTGAAAAGCCGCTGGCCCTTATGATAGACTTTGGCACAAACCCAGACAGCAACGGCGGGATAGAGTGCGCCGTGGACAGGTTCGACGTTGCATGGCTTGACCATCACCCGCTTGTTGAAGGGTTTGGCGGATATGGCATAAAGGACTACGTTAACACCTGGCAGTTTGGCAGCGGGTCCGAATACACCGCAGGCCTGCTATGCGCCGCAATGTGCAAGTGCTTCTCCAAAGTCGATACTTCGGAAATCGAGGGCGCATCGCTGATCGGTGACTACAGCAGGCATGCCGGGGCGGCTGGAGCCGAGCTGTCCGCGCTCCTGGACTTTCTTACCAGCGATTTGCAGGCAGTCTACGGCCCGTCAAAGGCCAACATTACCCCGCAGGAAATAGACGCAATAGTAAAAGACAGGGAAAGGTCATCTGAGATGCTACGCTATGCTCAGATCAGGATGGATGAGGCACTGGACAGGGGAATGGCTGCGGTTAAGCTGTCTGCGGTCAAAGAGTTCACTATAGCGACTCTTGATTTCGAGGATGTGAGGCACGAGGACTCGAAGTATCCGCTCCCTGGAAGGTATTCGTCAAAGCTCCTTGACAGGATTGAAGGGTCTGGCGCGGTGAAGGCATGCCTTGTGGTAAGCGTGGGCCAGTATCTCCTTATAAGGCTTGGCAGCGGCATCTGCGGAAGAATCGGGGTTGATGCGCTTGTGGAGTTCATGAAGTCTGGATATCCTGACATTGTCGAGGGAGGCGGAGGCCACAGGTGTGCAGGCAGCATAAAGCTAAAGGACAAGGAGGCTTCGGCGGAGATGGCCGGCGCCCTTGTTAAGGAAGTGCGAAACAGGCTTGCAGCCTGATGAAATGTAGGAGGCGCGCTGGGCATTCGGCGCATTTGCTGCAGATGCGGCATGATGCTGCATATGTTGCATGGCAATGTGGTGCCGCTAGGATCTGCTTGGCAGATGCGATGCGATCCAGTCCTTATTGCAGACAGAAAGCGAAGGCTTACTTGCGCGAGAAGAGCCGCATGATGAATCCGAGTATTCCGCCCCTGCGGCTTTCCCGCTCCTGCGGCGCCTTCTGCCCGTATTTCTGCAAGCCGCCATTCCGCTCAAGCGTGTAGAGTGCAATGTCCCTTATCGCTGCCGAGAAATCTGACCTTGCATAAAGCAAGTATGCGGGTATGTGCTGGGCTTCTGCAATCTCCACATCCTCATTGTCAGGTACAGGGCCCAGTACAGCCCCTCCCGCAAGTGCCCTTACCTCCCGCATGCTTATCTCGAAAAGCTTGTTCTTGAACCGATTGACCACAAGAGTGTGCGGTATTGCGTGGTTGTCGAATACCTGGCCTAGCCTAACGCTGCTTGTGCAGGAGGACATTGTGGGAGTTGTGACTATAAGCGCCTCGTCTATGAAGTTCTCGGTTGTAAGCTGCGTAAACCCTGGGGCAGTGTCCATGAGTATAAAGTCATAGTCTGTTGCCAAAAGGCTTTTCATGAAGTCGGTGGCATCTGCAGGGAGAGCCTCTGTGTACTTTGCCCGTATAGTGCCTGGAAGTACATGCACTCCTGAGGACATGTGCACAACTACAGCGCTCGATAGCTCCGCTCTCTTATTCACTACGTCATCGAAGCCTATGTTCGCTTCTACAAAGCCCATCTGAAAACCCACAGACGGATTGGTTGTATCTGTATCTACGACAAGTATCTTTGCGGAGGAGAGGGTCGCCATTGCAACGGAAAGGTTTGTGGTAAGTGTAGTCTTGCCTACGCCGCCCTTCTGGGAGGAGATGCGTATTATTCGCGGCTTGGCCATATTTATCGGTTATTTTCCGCAAACATGCGCTTTATCCTGCGCAGCTTCTCCAGCCGGCTCATCCTGAACCTGTTCGCGGATCTTCTTCTTGCAACTAGGATTAAGGATGCGATAAATATAAAAGATATGGTTAATGCGGCAAATGCAGGAAATATTGCTGCTGGTGCTCCTGTGGACGAAGAATGCTTGGCAGGGCCTGTGGCTAGGGCCTGCGCCGGGAGCACTATTACTGGAACGCTGTATGAGGAGTTGTATCCTGCGGAAGAGAGGTATATGGCAAGGGTGAATGTGCCTATTGTCGACCCGGTGGATATGCCAAAGCGCCGAGTTGCAAGCTGGTTTGGCGATGCTGCATAGGACTGCGAAGGGTCAAGCATCTTTAGCGAGGTTGGCGCAGAGACGGACATTGATACATTCTGCGGGCTTGTGCCGGTGTAAAGCACGGATACGTTTATTATACCGGTCGAATTTGGAACCAGCGTGACTGTGCCTATTTTTTGCACGTCAAACACCTGATATTTTGATACTGAAGAAACGGTGCTAAATATTAGGGGCGAGTATGAAAGCAGGTGCAAATCAGATGCATTGGATATGCTAAAATATGCGTATGCCGAACCGTAAGGCGCAATTTGACCCGAGTGCCAATTTATGGAGTAGCTTCCGTTATTGCTGCTTAGGCTGTAGTTTATGCCAGATGTAGCTATATTATCGGGCGAGGCTGCCACGGCGCCGGGTATATTTGTTTGCAGGTATAGGCTGGCTATTGACGCGTTGGCCTTGTTAATTATGCTTACCTGGCCTGAAACTAGGCTGGAGTTTAAGATGGAGTAATATTCAGTTACCGAAGGCCTGTTTTTCAACCCTAATGAGGCGAATACTATGGTATGTGTAGAATTCAGCTCGGTGCCGTTCTGATACGTTACTTCAATAGTAACCGGAATTATGTAGGATTCGTTGAGCATTGGCTCATAAGTAGGGCCGAGCAGGATGTCAGTGCCCAATGATTCATGGGGACGCAGATACAGCTTCGCAGACCCGATACTTGCATCTGAAGACGAAGAGTTTGGAATCGAAATATGCAATGTCTCTGGCAGGTTTCCGGAATTGGTAAATTCCATGCTTGATATCTCGTCAGTTCCTCCGGTTGAGACTACATAAAGCGGCATGCTGTTTATAATCAGCCATGGGACAGAGTTGCCTGGAGCCTGAATGGCGGCAGGCTGCGACGAGCCTGATACTGTGTAATTTGACTGCAAAGGCACAGAGCGCTCTAAGGTGCCGTTAGAATAGTAATATGCGGTTATGCGTATGCCGTACCTACCGCTTTCGTATGCTGCATTGGTAAGCACCGCGGTTATGTTTGAATACTGCATGGGATAGAGCCTGCCCAGGGCATATTCATAATGCATATCCTGCGGGCCGGATACGTTGATTGACACGTTTATAGGGCTTGATGAGAGCTTGCCCAAGTTTGCAACGGTGAACATGATTGCGATTACTGAGTTTGGGGAGACGATAGCATGGGATACGGAAAGGTTTGACAGGGATATGGAGCTGGAATACGTGGCATTGTCGTAGCTAGACGCATTAAGTACAATTGCAAATTGCATGAGTATGCATGCGAACATGGCAAATTTTGCTAATTCTGTACGCTCCTGCATAATTTAGTTATAAGTTTGTAATATTTTATAACTCTATGGAGGCGCAGGCGGCGGGCTTGGCTTTTGGGCAGGCGGGGCTTTTTCTTCCGTTTCCTGCGGCTTCATCCTGTTCCTTATGCGCATCAGTATTGCTGCCCTGGCAGGGTCGTATGGCGCTCCGATTGACCTTCTGCGCCTGCGCATTGCAAAGGCAGTGGCAATAATAGCGGCTGCAATTACTATTGCAATGGCCGCGTATTGCGCGTACGGCTCGGAGAATTGCTGCACAGGCTGGGGCTGGCTTGGCTGTAGCACGAGTATTGGTATGTAGTAGGTAAACGCCGGGTTGGAGCTTGTCGCATTTGAATATACATAAAGGTTTATCACATACGTGCCTGGTGAAGCGCCTGCCTTTACCCTGAAGCTCTGGGTGAAGAACTGGTTGGGCACTGCGGTTATGTTCTGCATGGGATATTGTATGGAAAGCTCTGGCGGCGCGGTCACCTGGAATGATATTTGCTGCGGCACCGGGCCGGAGTACAGCGCAGATACATTCAGGTAAGCCGTTGAGTTCGTATACATGATCGGTGCGGCAGGGTTTATCACCTGCAGGTAGTTCACCTTTGCGTTCTGCGCCGGAGACAGCACATTAAGCATTCCCGAGAGCTGGTAGGTGTTGTTTGGATCCAGTATGCTGTACCTGGCATACATTGTCTGGTGGGCAGGAAGCTGTGCTATTGCCCAGCGTATGACCACGTATCCCTGCTGCTCCGTTATGTTGTTTGCAAGGCCTGATGCGCTTATGTCAGATACGTTTCTCACTACGGAAATAGGAAGGTACGTGGAGAGTTCCAGGTTTTTCATCCCTTTTGCGGAAGGGTTGTATATCTCTATGCTTCCGTTTATGGAGTTCTGCTTGAGCAAATCAAGGTTATTTATTGACGGTTTTCCTGTGGTGTTTGATATGAATGCCGTTATGAACTGGGTATATTCTGCTTCTGCGCCAGATGCTATTACTGACATATTAATTGGTATTATGTACGTGCCAGGGATCGTATTAGATGAAGGCGAAACATACACGTATACATTCTCGGCTGCCCTAGGATCTATTTCAATGCTTGTTGCTGATAGCCTGATGAATGAGCTGTATCTGGAAGGCACTGACATGTTCACAATCTCCGCAGATGAGCCGTTGTTCATTATGCCTATTGCAGAAGAGATGTATGATCCGGTGCTTAGCGATGCCAGTATCGGAATTGATGTTATCAGTATGCCTGGCGGGATATTCTGCGCAGTGGGTGGCGGTGGCGGAGGCGGCCCTGGCGGAGGTGCGCCTGCGCTGCTGCCGCTTGACTGCGAAGTGGTTGTGGTGCTGGTTGTAGTGGTCGTGGTTGCAATGACGCTTACGGATACCGGGAGGGAGGTTGAAAGCGAGGAACTGCTTGCGCTGTCGGTTATCTGCAGCTCGAATGAGTACGTCCCAAGGGCCTGCCCTGCTGCTGTGAAGGTGCAGGTCTCTGTAGCGCCCTGCGCCGCCCCGCTCCCTATTGGCTGGGCGCATATGGAGGTCGGGGCGACCGAATACGAGCCGCCATTGAAAGAATACAGCCAGGTCCATGAATAAGGAGCCGTGCCTGTGGAAGGCAGTACGCTGCTTATCGTGCTTGACTCGCCCGACTGTATCTGGGTGTTAGTCGCAGTCGGGGTGCTTGGAGGCGTAAGGGCCGTGTTCACTATAATTGTGTTTGGTATGGAATTCGCGGTTTCTGGGAATGTTGATATCTCAATTACTACAGAGTTGTAGGTAAATGCGTTGCTTGGCGTCTGCGATGACACTATGAACGTGTTGCTTTCTGAATTGACGTTCAGGTTGTTTTGCGCGAACAGGACCCTATCCGAAGTGATATTCATGAACTCTGCATTGTAAGGCGTAAAGCCCCCTGTCCACGTTGACGTATAAGTTTCATACTGGCCGGAGTCAAGGATTACGTTTGAGGGTGTCATTGTTACAGACGAAAGCGACGCTGAGGATGACTGATAGGTCAATGTGTTTGACACTACTGAGTTCGGGGATGATGAGTCAGTTACGATTATGTTTGCCGTGAATGTTCCCGGGCCCATGCTCGACTGCTGCTGGAAGATGAATGAGTTTGAATCGGAATACACGTCGCTGAATACTAAATGCTCTTCCAGCACGCCTATTGAATTGTATACAAGGAAGTTATAGGTGAATGGGGATGCCCCGTTTATTATATTTGCAGTAAGGACCTGGTACTGGCCAGGGTTGATCAGTGTATTTGATGCAATCCACCCTACCTCAGCAAGGCCGCTGCTGACCGTGAGTATTCCAGTGTCGATGCTGTTTGCAGTGTTGTGGTTGGTGTCAGTCACCAGCACGTTGAACACGAGTGTGTTGCCTGCCTGCGAAGAAGGTATGGTGTAGGTGAAGCTGTTGCTGGTTTCAAGGAAGTTGCCGACCAGGATTCCCGTGATTGAGTTGAAGACCAGGAAGTTGTATGTTGTGTATGATCCCGTTCCGCCAGTGGCTAGCGCGTTGACCGCTATCTGGGTTCCTACGTTCTCCGTTGCCGGCAGGGCCGGCGTTGTGGCGATGGTTACGGCAAGGCCGCTGCTGACCGTGAGTATTCCAGTGTCGATGCTGTTTGCAGTGTTGTGGTTGGTGTCGGTGACAAGCACGTTGAACACAAGGGTGTTGCCTGCCTGCGACGAAGGTATGGTGTAGGTGAAGCTGTTGGTGGTCTCAAGGAAGTTGCCGACCAGGATTCCAGTGATTGAGTTAAAGACCAGGAAGTTGTATGATGTGTATGATCCTGTGCCTTCTTCTGCAAGGGCATTTACAGCTATAGAAGTTCCTACATTCTCCGTTGCCGGAAGCGCTGGCGTTGTAGCTATAGTAACTATCAGCTTATTACTTACCGTTAGTATTCCCGTGTCGATGCTGTTGGCAGTGTTGTGGTTGGTGTCGGTGACCAGCACGTTGAAGACTAATGTGTTGCCTGCCTGCGACGAAGGTATCGTGTAGGTGAAGCTGTTGGTGGTCTCAAGGAAGTTGCCGACCAGGATTCCGGTGATTGAGTTGAAGAC
>DAHXLV010000031.1 GCA_027365815.1 Microcaldota archaeon | reverse complement strand
AATTACCGCTACGACCAGCATGGCACTGTGTTCTATCCTTGTGAGCCTCAGCACCGCCGTAAACTTTCCCATGCGATTACTTGCCAAAGAAAGTATAATAAATAACTAACAGGAATAGATAGCAAAAAGCCTTTTCGAAACGTGAAATTCATGACGGAAAAAATGCCACTTAAAGCGCTCCCGGAGCACAACCTCTTCGGACTCGAAGGCCAGACGTACGAGAAGTCGAAGGTCGTGGTGCTGCCAGTGCCATATGACTCTACCGTGACCTATAAGGCAGGCACTAGGGAAGGCCCGCACGCGATAATAGACGCGAGCAGGAACATCGAGCTCTATAGCTATGAGACGGGATCTGACCCGAGCAAGATGGGGATATACACGCTGCCGAGCATGGAGCCCGACGTCAGTTCGCCTGAGGGCATGATAGCTGCGGTGAAGAAAGAGGTGGGCCTGATACTAGACGATGGCAAGCTGCCTCTCGTCCTCGGAGGCGAGCACACCATCACCCTCGGCGCGCTCGGAGCACTTAAGGACAGGAAGAAGGACCTTAGTGTGATACACTTCGATGCGCATTCTGACACCAGGGACGAGCTTTTCGGTAGCAGGTACATGCATGCAACCGTCATGAAGAGGGCAATGGAGATGTACAGTGATGTGTTCCAGGTCGGAATAAGGAGCGTCGATTCGGCTTACGCCGGAAGGTTCGACAGAGAAAGGGTGATGTTCATAGATGACGTGCAGAACCTTGGTGCAAAGGAGGTGGCGTCAAGGATAGCCGACTCTACAAAGGAGAACATTTATGTAACGGTGGATTTCGACGTCCTCGACCCCGGCGAGATGCCCAGCGTGGGCACCCCGGAGCCGAACGGCATGCACTTCACCGAACTTATGCAGGTAATGAGGAGCATAGGGGACAAGAAGAGGTTGTGCGGAATAGATTTTGTGGAACTCTGCCCGATACCGTATCTCCATGCCCCTGACTATCTAGCCGCGAAACTGATATACCTGACTCTTGGATACTTCGCGTCAAGCAGCGTGTTGAAATGAGAAAGTTTACTGCTCCCGCGCTGTTGTTCATATTCTTGTTTACAGGGGTGGCTTCGGCTGGCACTGTGATCCTGACCGGATCGTGCAGCACTCCAAATCCGCAGAACTCGACGTTCCTGTTCAACCTTTCAAACAGCGGAAACGACTCCGCCATCAACCTTGCGATCATTCCACACATAAGCGGCGCGACCCCAAGCAACTCATCCTATGAAATCAGCTCCCTTCCGCCTGGGTCAAACACTACGATTTCCATCAGAGTTTCCAACATAACAGAGAAGGGCGCCCACACGGCAGTGCTCACAAGCGACTACGGGCAAGGCAGCTCCCATTTCAGCGCCATATTCCCATGCCTGCTCTACTTCTCAAATAGGACAACGTCGCAGATTGAGATTGCGGTATATCCCAGCAGCCTCCAGGACGGGAACTCCGAGATAACGGTTACTGCGTTCAACGCAGGATCTAACAGCATTAGAGCTAACCTTTCTCTTGCCCTCCCCCCTGTCTTCAATTACACCGGAACATCTTATCCCCTCGATCTCGCTCCAAACGCGTATGAAAACGTAACTTTCCAAGTGTCTCTCCTGCCTTCGTCGTTGGGCGGCATGTACTCTACATACGGAGCGGCGGCTTTCGCTTCGTATTCTATCGGCAACAGCTCGTACGCCACCATGCGTACATTCTCGATAAACCCGGCTACGCAGTCAGCGTATGGAGGAGGATCGATTATCTTTATAGCGGCAGCAATTGCAGTTTTCGCGGTAGCTGCTCTCACGCTGTTTTCCATACTCAGAAAGAAGCGGAGGCGTGGCTAGGTGTAGTTGAGTATCTTGTAGAACGCCACCCTTGTGGCATTCGGTTGCGTTAGCGGCGAAATTAGATTCTCAAGCTTGTAGTGGCTTGTGATATATTTGCATGTGGTGGTCGAGAATTGCGGCTCCAGGCACCAATAACCGTAATCAAACACGAGGCAGCTGTAACTAAGCGTCGTATTCCTTAATGTCTGGTTTGACCCCAGCAGGAAACCAACCTGCGCCGAACTCCTATTCACCTCCTGCCATATCTCTGGGGTAAAGCTGAACACGAGGCAGCTGTTCGGCACTGCGCTGTAATTTTCATAGAAGCTGGTAATTGCAGGAAGGATGACGTTTTGCTGCGGCATCTTGCTTGGAGGCAACGTTAAAACCGGAATAAGGGTGTAGAACGGAAATATCAGCAGGACTGCAGAGGCGACAGCCAAAACAGCAAACAGCACCGCCCCGTTTCCACGAGTCCTGCCTGCGCCACCGAACAGCCTTGTCTTCAGTACCACTGCTGCGTCACCGATGCTCGCCAGTGCGAACGCTGCAAGCAGGCAGAGAGCCGGCAGTATCTGCAGCATGAATCTGTCATCAACCCCGAAAAGCACCGATCCTGCATAGAAGCTCGTGTAGAATATGAAATAAGTTAAGAACCACAGGGAGAGCATGAGCAGGATTCCGAACCTGTTCTTGATCCTTTTTCTGAGGATGAGGGCCGCAATTCCCACTATTGCAAGCGGGAATATCGCATAATGAAACTCGGTAGGATACGAGCTTATTCCATTCAGCTGGCCGAAGAGGAAAACAACGTTCGCCGCTATGTTTTTCTCAAAGTTGGCTATGGAAATTACTGCCTCCGAAGCCGGCTGCCCGTATGAAGGGTTCTGCGCTGTTATTGCGACGTAGTAGATCTCAGGCAAGAGCAGCACTATGAACGCAAGAAGCAGCAGCAGCGCCGCCGTATTCTCGCGTAGCGTCTCTGCCGCAAGCCTGAGTCTCTTCCTGGCAGTTTCAACTATTCCTGTGTTTCCAAACGTCAACATGAGAAGGGCGAAAAGCGGCAGAAGCAGTATCGCCTCTAGCCTTATGTAGTTGACCAGCACAAGGCTGAACGCGAAAGCCCCGAGGGTGTTGATGCTTTTCTTCCTTGTGAACACCACGAACAGGAAAAAGCACAGTGTAGTCAGCATCATGAACGGGAGGTCGAAGTCAGCCTGGGTCCTGGACCAGATTATTAGACCGGGCATCACGGCCATGGCAAGGGCCGATACGGCGGCAAAATCCTTTCTCTGCAGCAGTACGCTTGCGAGAAGGAATGTGAAGACCACCGCAAGCGCCCCAACAATCAGTTCCAGGCCGTACGCGGTCTGCGGTCCTATTCCCGCAATGGCGAACGCTATGGCTATGAATGCGGACCACCCCACAGGGTCGTGGTACACAGAGTTAACGTAGCATGTCTTCACATAGCCTGTTCCGAACTGGCACCAGAGAGCGTTTCCGTGGTTCAGTATGTTGAGGGCCACCCCCTGATATATGTTCTCGTCGAAGTACAGCTGCTCGGCCGGGGCCACATAGAGTAGCGCAAAGACAACAAAAAAGGCAAGTATCGCAGCAAGCGCGACCAAAGAGTATCTGTCCACGCTTTCCTGCAGCAGCTTCATGACCTCCTTCCGCCCCCTGATAAGGAAGGCAAGCATGAGCACGAATGAGGCGTAGACAGCAGCCGTTATCTCAAAGCCTATGTACAACAGAGTCAAGCACCCTTGTTCTGCACGTAGAAGCCGCCAAGGAACATGTGCTTCGTCTTTGTCTTCTTCATGGTCTGCAGTGCGTCCTCGGGGCTCATCACTATCGGCATGCCGTGTATGTTGAAGCTGGTGTTGAGCACCACCCCGTAGCCCGTCTTTTTCTTTATCCTCTCCAGCAGTCTCCTATAGCTCCCGTTCTCCTTTCCGACCATCTGTGGCCTGGCCGTGTTGTCCACGTGCACCACGGACCTCATAGCATCTCTCTTACCGTCCTTTACGCGATAAGACATTGTCATAAACCTGTCCGTACCCTTCACCCTTTCGAAGAGCCTGTGCGCATCTTCCTCAAGAAGCGAAGGGCAGAAAGGCTGGTACCACTCCCTCTGTTTCACGTACAGGTTTAGCTTTTCCTTGAC
>DAHXLV010000022.1 GCA_027365815.1 Microcaldota archaeon | reverse complement strand
CTGCTGCGGTGGCTCACATTCTCTGTAGAGAGCGCCCACACCGAAACGGTCGTGACTCCCTGCTTCTTCGCCCAGATGCACACGTCTATTATCTTGTTTATGCCGGCATTGTAGCCCTGCGCCAGGTTTAGCCTGTTCATGCGCGCCCATCTGCGGTTGCCGTCAGGTATTATTGCTATGTGTAGTGGTGCTGAGCCATCCCTCCCATGCCCTTTTGCCATAAAAATCACATGTCCAGCCGCCAGCAAGGGTTGTCCCTTTCTGGCACCTATAACTATAAAAATACGAGACATAAAGTTATAAAGGTAATGCCTTTATGCCTGATTTTGAAGCTTCATATGTCGATTCTATAGATGGCGTCATAGGTAACCGTGACTCCGTAAGCTACCTGAAGGCATTCGCGAACGACATAGACAATGGCGTGCGCAGGAGGCCTATTCTGATATACGGGCGCTCTGGCGTGGGCAAGACCCTGGCAGCCCACATGCTCGCCAAATCGAGAGGCTGGAACATGATAGAGATGAGCGCCAGCGACTACCGCGATTTCGGATCGATAGAGCGCAGGTTGCACGTTTCATCGAAGACGAAGAGCCTTTTCGGCAAGGTCAATGTCCTGCTGCTGGACGAGATCGACGAGCTGTCTGGCAAGCATGACGACGGAGCGGCGCGCGCAATTGGCACGCTTATAAGCGAATCAAAGAGCCCGATAATCCTTATTGCGAACAATATGTGGGATAGGAAGATCTCCTTCCTCAGGGGCAAGACCGACAACGTGGAGTTCAAGAAGCTGTCCAGCTTCGACATAGTACAGATACTCAATAATGTGGCAGTGAAACTGGGATCTAGGATGGGCGCGAAGACCATTGAGAGCATAGCAGCGAGGTCTGCAGGCGACGCACGGAGCGCGGTAAATGACTTCATCGTCATGATGGATTCAGATGACGACATGCTTGAGTCTATAGGCCTGCGGGACAGGAAGAACGACGTATTCTCTGTGCTAGACAGAATATTCAACTCCAACACCATGTCGGCGCCGCTGAGGGCGATCGCCTCCTCTGATGTCGACAACGACATGCTGATAAAGTGGATTGACGAGAATATACCTTACCGGTACACTCAAAGCGTCGACCTGCATGCCGCCTACAGCATGCTCGCCTATGCCACCCAGTTCTCGGCCAGGGCATCGAGGAAACAGTACTACACCTATTGGCGCTACATGAATGTGATGATGTCCAGCGGCGTGGCGCTGGCAAAAAGCAGCTACCCCGACGGGCGCAGGCGATACAGTTTTCCGAAAGTGATATCGTCGCTGAGCAGCAGCAAGGAGGGCAGGGGTTCAGAAACCGAGCTCGCCAGGAAGGTGCAGAAGAGGGTCCACCAGAGCATACGCGAGATCAGGGCAACAACGCTGCCACTGATGGCAGAGATGGCTAGGTCCGCGGTAAAGGAATCGGGCGACGAGAAGGTCTATGACTTTTTCGCGTCAAAGTTCGACATGAGCGACAAGGAGATAAAGAGCATGCTATAACTCAAAGAGAAGCCCCCAACTTTGTAAGAACCAGGTCGACGACGTCCTTGGAGTGCTCCCTGCTTACTTTTATGCTTGCCGCCTCATTGTGCCCCCCTCCGGATTCCGCATAATCGGATGATTCCACTATCTCATCTATCATCTTGAGGATGCCAACGTTTTTCGATACCTCTTTGGATACCCTCATGGTGACGTATCCACTGTAATACAGTATAGTTACCGTCCTCTTGCCGTTCATCCCCTCGAGCCGCTCCTGCAGCCGCGAACTGTACCTACCTGGTAGTGGATATCCCGAGCTGGCCCTAGGCATCGTGCCGAAATCGAGAACGAATGCGGTTATGCCGCTGCTGCAGTTGTACGACTCCGCTTTCTTTACCCCAAGGTCGAGCATCTCGTCCATGGCGCTTGATGCTGTGTAGAAAACCTCATCCGCCTTCTCCCTGTTCATAAGTATTGACTCTATGTAAGACGGCGTCAGCTTTTGTATGCTGGAATCCGCCCTGCCTGATATATTTGTAAGGTAGTCGAGTATTACAGCGTCGCGCATGCCTTCTTTGCTCGACCTGTCGCCGAACGAGCTAAAGTCGCTGATGAGCGACGCCGCCTTCATATCCTCGGTGTCCACCGTATAAATGAACTCCGCAAATATCGAGGCGAGCAGCCCGGCTGTGAAGTTCGTATCGGAGCCGTAATCCCACGGGTTGATGTAGCTCGCTGCCTTCTCCTTCGGGAACCCGTCATATACGGGGTGATGATCAAGCATTATCAGCCTGGCGCTTTCCGACAATGCAGCTATCTGTGCTTCGCTGCCGGGTGCAGTGCCGAAGTCTGTTATAAGGACCACAGGCTTGCAGACGCTTTCATAGTTCCTGAATTCCAACGTATCGGAGTAGAACGACTCCCTGTCGTATTCCACGCCCTTGTGCATGACCCACGAGACCCCCCGTTGGCCTTCCATCAGTGATTCCGCGATTTTTGACAGGGCCCTGTATATGGACACAGCGCCGCTTGATCCGTCCCCGTCGTGGTGGAACCTCACTATTATCGGCGCGCCAGAAATGTAAGCCCCAGCAAATGCGGCCGCAGCCTTTTCAAGCGGCTTCTCCATCCTGCCCAAAGCTTCCCCGTACTGCCTGCCTGCGTAAGCGCCAACCGCTTTTTTGGCGTTCACGCCGATGCGGAGCCCGGCGGACAGCTCATTTATCCTGGCCAGCGCACCCTCTTCTGTGCTTTTCTCAAGTATCCTTGCGCCGGTTATCGCGCCGTCTTCCACGTCTACCTCGACAGAATCGCAGAGCTCCATCAGGACGCTGCTCTTCGCGTTTATGACCCTTGTAGAGGCTATCGTATAGAGGTTGTTCCTTGGGTCTGGTGCCCTCTTTATCGAAACGACAATGCCATTGTAATTGACCATGCAAACAGCTATCTGGTTGAGTTTGAGGATACGCCATAGGCGCACGCTGACTTGGAGGTTGCGTTGTCTATGTAGTTGCAGTATGACAGGTCGCCGTACGTCGATGCGAGCTGCGAGTAGCATCCATACTGGTACTGCCCTGCCGGTATCATGCCGCATACCGAGGCGTTGCGCCTGGCCGATGCAATGTATATGTAAAGCGCGTATGTGCATGCTTCCTGCGCCTCGGATGGCACGGACGAGCACAGCGTGGTCACGTTCTGCAGCGTTATGTTCCTTGCGGCAGTGCTGTTGCGCTGTGTTTTTTCTGAGAATGCGCTCGTGCATAATGTGTTCAATGAACCTGTCGTGTAGCTGCACAGCGACTCGTTGTATTTCAGCAGGGCCAGGTTGTAGTAGCAGTAGCT
>DAHXLV010000018.1 GCA_027365815.1 Microcaldota archaeon | reverse complement strand
TTTAACGTCGAATACATTAGCCATTTGATCCTCCTTATCGCGATGCGCCGCACCGCGAACAAATAGACCTAAGCAACAATATTAGGGTCTAAAACCTATTAAAAGGTTTGCTTGGCCGCGGCTTTGTTGAAAAAACCATGCCTGCTCAACAAGCCTCCGGCAGCCTCACCGGCAGGTTTTCCTTATCGAATCATCCAATATGTCCATGCCCTTTCGTATATTTGCCATAGACATCGTTATCGGCGGTATTATCCTAGCGGTGGAGGCGCCGCACGGCAGCGCAAGAAGCCCGTTGTTGAAGCAGCCTTCAAGTATCGCGTCGCGTTCCTTCACGGCCGGCGTCTTCGTCCTCTTGCTCTTGACAAACTCGACCGCGAGCATCAAGCCCAGCCCACGCACGTCGCCGACAATCTCGTACGCCTCCTTCATCCTGTTCAGCCTTTTCATTATATACCTGTTCCTCTCCTTCACCATCGACTCAAGCTTCCTCCTGTTCCTTTTCAGGTGGCCCAGGGCCGCGTTCCCGGCCGCCATCGCCACCAGGTTGCCCCCGAACGTGCCTGCGTGGGATCCGGGTGGAGTGTCTCCAAGCGAGCTTTTCCCAACCGTGACTCCAACGGGGAATCCGCCACCAATGGCCTTCGCCATCGTGTATATGTCCGCAGTGACTCCGAAATTCTCCATCGCAAGGAATTTTCCTGTGCGCATGTACCCGGACTGTACCTCATCGGCGACAAGCAAGATGTCGTTCTCGTCCGCGATACGCCTCAGCTCCTTTATGAACGACCTTGGAGGCACGATGTAACCGCCTTCGCCCTGGACAGGCTCGACGAATATCGCAGCAACCTCTTTCGGCGAGTACTCCTTGCCTAGTATGTTCCTCTCGATGTGGTCTATGCATGCCTTGCTGCACTCCTCCGGGTCGTCGGTCCCGAACGGGCACCTGTAAGTGTAAGGATAAAGCGCGTGCACCACGCTGGGGAACGGGCCGAAATGCTCCCTGTGCGCAGTGCTTGTCGCAGTCAATCCGAGCGATCCCAGGCTCCTGCCGTGGAATCCTCCGTAGAACCCTATTATGTAGCTCCTTTTGGTGAACAGCCGTGCGAGCTTTATCGCGTCCTCGTTGGCCTCTGTGCCGGAGTTCGAGAAGAACACCCTGCCGAAGCCGCGCGGCATCATGCTAAGTATGTTTTCCGCGAACCTTACTGGGAGCTCCGCATAATAGTCCAGGAACGCAGCGTGCATCAGCTTGTCCACCTGGCTCTTTACCGCATGCCTGACCTCCGCGGTGCCGTTAACGCCGAGGTTGTAGGTGCTTATGAAGCTAGAGAAGTCTATGTACCTGTTGCCTGCTATGTCCCACGCGTAATCCCCCGCCCCCCTATCGACCACGAACGGGTAGTGCTCCCGCGTCGACGTGTACATTACTTTTTTGTCTTTAGCTATCGCATCCCTTACGCGCTTGGTTATCCTTATCGTCATAATATCCCTTTCTTGTACCGCGAGTAATCTATCAGCGCCTTCAGGGCCCTTGCTGCGACGTCCGGGGAATCATACACCGGGATCCCGGCCTCCTCCATGAGCCTGACATGCGACTGGGTGTATTCGCTGCCTGCGCTCATCACCACCAGCGGCTTCAGCTTCTTTGACGCCAGGTTTATGATCGAATCCGCGACGCTCTCGTCAGCCCCGGGGGTCTGGAAGAGCACGATGGAGAGTATGGCATCTATGTTGCTGTCATGGCTCAGCGCGTCCAGCGCAGCAGAGAACCTTGCAGAGTCGGCGTCGCCGCCTATGTCGAGCGGGAGCCTTATGTTGACTATAGGCGGCATGCCCTTCCTCAACGTTCTCTCAGTCTCTTTCGAAAGCGATGCCATCTGAAGCCCTGCATTGTAGAGCGCGTCCGTGGCAATGACGCCGTGCCCGCCGCCGTTGGTCAGGATCGCGATTCTTTTGCCGGTAACGAGCTGCTGAGTGTCGAATATCTTGGCGAAGTAGGTTAGGTCCTCAAGCGTCTCGGCGGTGATGAAGCCGAACTGCCTGAAAACCGACTTGTACGCTTCGCCGCTCCCGGCGAGAGACGCTGTGTGCGAGTGCGCCGCGCCAGCCCCCATGGGCGTAACGCCGCCCTTGATGATTATCACCGGCTTCAGCCTGGTGGCTTTCTTAGCCACTTCAATGAGCTCCCTGCCCCTCCTGGCCCCCTCTATGTAGAAAACTATCACCTTGGTGTCGTCGTCATGCGCAAGGTAATTCAGTATGTCGACCTCGTCCACCACCGCCGCGTTCCCATAGGATATGAACTTCGAAAGACCGAATCCGGCATCGCTTATCAGGTCGAGCGTGGAACTTCCCACAGAGCCGCTCTGCGAGACGAAGCTGACGCCTCCGACCTTCGGCCTGGCTATCTTGGATGTCGGCAGGAACAGGGTGTCGTTTCTGGATCTTGTGTCCATCACGCCGAGGCAGTTAGGCCCTATGACCGGCAGGCTGTATCTCCTTGCGGTTGCCGCAAGCTGCTCCTGCAGCTTCACGTTCCCGACCTCCGCAAAGCCGCTGGTCACGACCACAACGCCTTTTGCCTTCGCCTTCCCGCATTCGGCGAGCACCTTTACGGAAACCTCCGCAGGCACGGCAATCACGGCGAGGTCAACGGGCCTTTTTACATCAAGTATGCTCCTGTATGCCTTGAGCCCCATTATCTTGTCGTAGCCGGCTATATTGACTGGGTATATCTCGCCTTGGAAACCAACGTCAAGGTAATTCTGCAGGATTGCAGTTCCTACCTTGCCCGGCTTGTCGGAAGCCCCTATCACAGCCACGCTCTTCGGCTGCATTATCGGCGTCAGATCGGCATACTTGTTTTTTCCCGCCAATGAATCACTTGATCATCCTAAGGTCCACCGCATCGTAAGTGCCGTCATGGAGCATCACCGGGTTCAAATCAAACTCTGCCAAGCCGCTCTCCTCAAACATCTTAGACGCTTTGAGGAGGAGCCCTATTATCATCTCCGTGGATCTGCTGTCAGGCGCAATTACGCTCTTCGACCTGAGCTGGTCTATCATGGAAGCGGCATCGCGCCTTGTTATCGGGCAGACCCTCAGCGCGAAATCCTTGAATGCCTCTACGTATACGCCCCCTAGCCCGAGCAGTATCATCCTCCCGAACTGCGGGTCTACGTTTCCCCCTATTATTATCTCAATCCCGCGCGGCACCATCCGCTGCGCTATCATTTTGTACGGCTTGAGCCTGGCCGCCTTCTTCTGCAGCCCAGCGAACGTCTTCCGTACGTCCGCTTCGCTCTCAAGCCCTACGGCAACAAGGCCGCTCCTAGATTTGTGCAGCGCCTTCTGCGACAGCACCTTCATGACTATCGATTTGTTCTCGCGGAGGAAACCCACCGCATCGTCTGCGCTGCCCACGTATTCGCTCCTTATGCTCTTTATCTTGTACCTGTCAAGGATGCTCCTTGCCTTATAGTAGTCCACAAGCATGTAATTCAACCCATCCGCGCAGTGCGGTTCAGAAATGTATTATGCCGCGTCCGAAGAGCACGACGATTACGGCGGCGACCAGGACTATCACGACCACTGCCAGTTTCATGTTCCTTGATCGCTTAGAACCCTTTATCCTGCTCTCTATCTCCTCGATCGACATGCCTCCAGAAGCTTGCGCTCCCGCTTCCGCGCCTGGCGGAGGCGCCACCTGCATTTCTGGAGCAGGCGCTGCCTGCTGTACAGGCTGCACGGCATCCTGCTGGGGGGCGGGCGCCTGCACGGCCGTGCGCGGCATGCCCTCCTTCGCCTGCATCAGCCCCTTGTCCGTTAGCATTATGTCCAGTACTCCATTCTTTATCTCGTAAACCGCGTATTGTTGCTGGCTCAGCTTATAGAGGTGCATCGCCAGGTCCTTCGGCCTCAGGTTAACCGCGTTACCGATGTCCATATAGGACCTCTTGCCGGCCTGGAGCTGCTGCAGTATCGCAAGGTCTATGCTGTCGAACTGCGCGGTCGACTTGTCGCCAGCCTCCTTCAGAAGCTGCTTCCCAACGTCTGTTACCGTTATGATGCTCTGCCCCGGGAAGTTGGCTGTGAAGTCTATGAGCCCCTTGAGCCTCAGAGTGCCGAGTATGTTTGACCCGTCAAAGAACGACGAGTTTATCCTGCTCCCGAATTTCTCCACTACCAGGTCAGGGGTTATCCTGCTAAGCGCCGCAAGATCGAGGAAGTTAGGTTCGTCGGCCATGTAATGCTCCAAGGCTTATATGGATGCGAATCTTTATATAGATTCTCGGAAAAGTGAGAGCAGAGAACGCGATTTCTTGCTTTGGGGCATAAAATGCAGCTAAGATTCCTAGGTGGCGCCCAGGAGGTTGGACGATCCGCCATAATGCTGAAGGACGACAGGACCATAATGCTCGATTTCGGCATAAAGGTAGACCACAAGACCGAATACCCGGTAGGCATGCCGAAGATGGATGCGCTTGTGATAAGCCATGCGCACCTCGACCACAGCGGCTTCTCCGCGGCTGTGTACAACGACATGAATATCCCGACGTTCGGGACGATGCCAACCATGGACCTGTCGACGCTGCTCCTCGAAGACGCGCTTAACATAGCCAAGAAACAGCACACGAAGGCTTATTTCCACAAGCGGCAGATAAGGAACCTGCTCAGCAGATATATAGGCCTTGACTACCACACGGAGGCTAGGCTCGGGGGTTTCGACATATCCCTCTACGACGCAGGCCACATAAGCGGGAGCTCGATAACGCTTGTCGAGAAGCCCCACGGCAAGGGCAACAAGCGGGTAGTTTACACCGGGGACTTCAAACTTCAGGAGCAGACGCTGCACTCAGGCGCTGAGGTGGTCAAGAGCGACGTGCTGGTAATGGAATCTACTTACTCGCAGAGCAACCACCCGGACAGGAAGAAGGTGATAAAGGATATGGTGGACAAGATAAACGAGACGCTGGAGAACGGCGGCAACGCCCTGCTCCCTGTCTTCGCCGTAGGTAGGAGCCAGGAGGTGCTATCTATACTTTACGAGAACGGCCTCACCCCTTCGACCTACATAGACGGCATGGCCAGGAAAGCCACCATGATAGTGATGAACCACCCCAAGTTCATAAAGAACAGGGAGGTGCTGCAGAACGCGGTCAGCGAGACGACATGGATAGAGGAGCACGGCGCAAGGCGCGAAGCGCTCAAAGGGCCGTCAGTAATAGTCACTACCGCAGGGATGCTCAACGGCGGGCCAGTCCTCGACTACATAACCAGGCTAAACAAGAACTCCCACATATTCCTATCTGGATACCAGGTGGAAGGTACTAACGGGAGGACCCTTGTGGACCACGGCTACATAACCCTTGACGGAGCGAAGACGAAGATAGCCACCCCGGTGAGCTTCCACGATCTCTCCGCGCATGCGGATAAATCGGACCTCCACGAATACGCAAAGAGGAGCGAGCCGAACACGGTAGTCTGCGTGCACGGAAGCCCGGAAAACGCGAAGGCGCTGGCCAACGACCTTAGCGACGAAGGTTTCACAGCCGTGGCGCCGAAGGTCGGCGACTCCATAACTATAGACTGATACGTTAGTAATAAATACGAGAAAGGCGATTCATCAATGCCGAATTCTCAGCATAAAGCCGCACGACGCGTGCAGGCATGGTGCAATGATAACGAACTTGAGCAAAAAAGATAAGATAAAGGTAGCGGCGATGCTCGGAGGAATAGCCGTTACCACCATACTCGCATTCGCAGCCTCAGCTATCATAGGCAGGTACTACCTCGTTCTTGCAGGCCTTGGGGTGCTTGCATATGTGCTCGGGCTAAGGCACGCGGTGGACGCTGACCACATAGCTGCAATCGACAACACCACAAGGAAGCTCATACAGGGAGGGCAGAAGCCGCTCACGGTCGGCACCTGGTTCTCGCTCGGCCATTCGACCGTAGTCGTGTTGCTGATAGTAGCATTGGTATTCGCGACGAGGGCCGTTGCTGGCGGAATACCCGCACTGCAGAGCATCGGCGACATAGTAGGGACAACGATATCTGGAGCATTCCTATGGATCATAGGCATAATCAACGTAATCATCGTCATCGACATATATAGCATATTCAAGAAGATGCGAACGGAGCGGCTAGACGAGAAAAAACTAAACAAGATGCTCAGCAAGCGCGGTTTCATGAACAGGTACTTCGGCCACCTGCTTAAGCTGATCAAGGAACCCTGGCAGATATATCCTGTAGGTGTGCTCTTCGGGCTCGGGTTTGACACTGCCAGCGAAGTCGCCCTCATCGCGATAAGCGTAGGTGTAGGCGCCAGCTCCGCCATACCACTTCCCATAATACTTGTTCTGCCTCTGCTCTTCACATGCGGCATGGTGCTGATCGACACGATGGATGGGGTGGCCATGAACCTGGCGTATGGTTGGGCGTTCCTAAAACCTATAAGGAAAATCTACTACAACCTCACGGTAACGATAATCTCCATATCTGTCGCGTTCTTCATAGGGACGGTAGAGCTGTTGCAGGTGCTCTCCACGGAGATGCACCTCACCAGCGGCGCGTGGGGCTGGCTGGCATCGCTAAACTTCGAGGTGCTGGGCTATGGTATAATAACGCTCTTCATAGGCTCATGGGCCATAGCGATCGCCATATACAGGTACAAGAACTTCGAGTCACGCGCTGTAGCCGCATGAAGTAAAAAACGCCTTGGCCGGGATTCGAACCCGGGTTGCAACCGTGACAGGGTCGCATGCTAGACCACTACATTACCAAGGCACTATCACTTCCCTAATATCTGGTCCTGCAGTTTCTTTAACTCTTCGTCTTTGGCTCTCGGCCCCATCAGCGTTGTCATGTATCCGGGATATGTGTCGAAGTAGACCATTTGCTGTGCAACCATATGCTTGAATCTCTGCATGCCTATGCACGGGTATAGTTTCGCATGCAGGTGGTTCACGTCAAGGCCCTCGAAAGCGATGTTCACCCAATTGGTGCCAAGCCCTTTCTCAAGGATTTTGACTGCCTGCTTTGCCGATATCAATATCGCATGAATCTCTGAGTCATCGAGGTCGAATATGTAACTGCCAACATGCTTCTTTGGTACCACCAGTGCCTGGCCTTTGACGTTCGGGTATATGTCGAGGAACGCAACCGCGTAATTGTCCTCATATATCCTGAATGCCGGGAGTTTACCGGAAACTATTTTGCAGAGGGTGCAGTCCTCCATGGTATCATCAATCCCGTTGGAGCGAGTCGAACGCCCAACCTGCCGCTTTCTACCGTTTGCATACTACAGGCGGCCGCTCTGCCATTGAGCTACAACGGGCAGTAAAGTGTATGCAGTCATAATATTAATAAATTGCTTTCTCTTATAGAGAATGACCTCCTAACTTATAAATATCACAAACGCGTATATCACTGGGGTTTTGGGTAGACTGGTCGCATGGCGGAGCAAAACAGGGCAAGAAATAGGCGATATAAGGACGTTGAGGTAAAAAGCGCCATTTCTCAGGTCAGAAAGGTGCACGGGCGCAAGATCGCGGTGTACGGTCTGGTGGAAAAGCTGCACCAGCTGGCAGGCGCTCCAGGCCTGATTGACGGAATCCTGGCGGTGATGGCATTCCTGGCCGCGGCCGATGCGCTTAGCTTCTACCCATTGGTTGTCATAATAGTGCTGGCCATCGGCCTCTTTGCCGCAACGGTAAGGAAGCCCTTCCTAGGGCTGGTGCTCCTGGCTGTGCTGCTTCTGCCAATGATAGCGTACCAGATGCCAGCGCTCGGGTGGCTTTATCTCGTAGTCATGGCCGCATCCCTTATATACGGATACATGTACAACAGGACGCTGCTCTTCATGTATGCGCTGGTGGCATTCGCCTTCTCTCCCGTAGGCTACATCTTCTCAATACCCCTTCTTGTGCTGGCCGTACTTGTGGTCGGATACAAGCGTGCCGTAATACTCACCATACTGTTTGTACTTGCCACCGTGTGCCTATCCGGCGTCACAGGCGTGCAGAACAGCTCTTATATAGTATACAACGCCACGGCAGCCCACATAAAAGCCGTCCCTGCATCGCTCGACCAGTACGTTGTGCCTTCAAAGCACGGGTTCAGCATCCTCAACTTCCACACCGGCATACTGCAAACGATAGGCGTTTTCACAAGCGGCGGCGTCCTGGACTCAACTACCGCGGCATCTACGGCCATAGGGATATCATTCACAGTGTCACCGGAATATTACCTGGTGCAGATGATACTTATAGCGGCTATTGTATTCGGCATAGACAGCATGGCCGCCTCAAGCAGGTCCAGGTACCGTGGCATGCACGCAAGCCTGATCGGGGTCGGATACCCAATAGTAGCCGCCGCCCTATCGACAGCAGCCAAACTCCCTATCCTATACTACACACTAATCATAAGCTTCGCGATAACGCCGATCACCATATACCTGCTTGAATTCAACAACGTCAAGATAGTCAAAACCCTGGACATACGCAAGCAGGACCTGCGGATGAAGTTCGGAGAGGCCTTCGAGGACTTGGAGTCGGGGAACGTGAGCGAGACGTTCGATGACATAGCGAACTACGCTGCGACAAAGCGGGAGCTGATAGATGCGGTGCTCGCCCCTATAGAGGACCGCGCGATATCCAAAGCCTACAACGTCAACCCAGCGAAAGGCATCCTGTTCTTCGGCCCTCCGGGAACAGGCAAGACCCTCATAATGCGCGCGCTTGCAAACGAAATACACGCTGGATTCTTCTATGTCAAAGCGCCGAACATAATATCGGCGTACCCTGGCGAGACCGAGCGCATGATAACAAACCTGTTCGCCGTCGCAAAGAAGCACGCCCCGTGCGTCCTGTTCTTCGATGAGATAGACACCATAACAAGGTCGAGGGGCAGCGCAGATACGAACGATGTGAGCAGGCAGGCTGTCTCTCAGCTGCTGATAGAGATGGACGGTTTCCAGAAGACGAGCAACGTCATAATGGTGGGTGCGACGAACGCGCCGAACCTGATCGACCCTGCCATGATGCGCCCCGGCAGGTTCGACAAGATAATATACCTGCCTCCGCCGGATTACAACGCAAGGAAGCAGATATTCGACCTATACCTAAAGAAACTGCCTGTCTCTCCGGACGTAAACCTGGACAAGCTTGCCGAGGAGACCGAAAGATACACCGGAGCGGACATAAAGGTACTGTGCGAGACGGTCGCCCAGCGCATATCCCAGGAGGCCGCAGTTAAGCACAACATACTCGAGATAACCGAGAAGGATCTCATGGACAGGATATCGGCGACAAGGCCATCGGTGTCGATGGCGCAGATTGAGCAGTACCAGAAGTTCAGGCTTGACTTCGAGAGGAGCGTGTACGGCCAAACCGGCGAGGAAGGCGGCAGCTCAGGGACGTCGATGCGCGACGTTATAGGGCTGGACGAGGCGAAGAAGGTCCTCACAGACGCCATCGAGACGCCGCTGGTGCACCCCGAGCTGATCAAGAAATACGGGATAAAGTCGATAAACGGCATATTGATATTCGGCCCTCCAGGGACCGGAAAGACCATGCTCCTGCGGGCAGTCAAGAGCGAGATGGCAGGCATAACGATGTTGGACCTGAACGGCGCGGAGCTAGCCGACCAGGGAGTGGAGCGTGCCACAGCCACGATAAAGGAGACATTCGACCGCGCCAAGAGCAACGCGCCTTCGATAATACTGCTGGACGAGGTGGAGGAGATGGTGCTCAAGCGGGGTACAGCGAGCGAGTACTCTGCGCAGATAACCAGCGAGATGCTCAGGGAGATAGACGGAATAAGCAACATGAGCAACGTTGTCGTGATAGGGACGACAAACAGGCCGGACGCGATAGACGCCGCCGCACTACGCCCCGGCAGGTTCGACAAGCTGATATTCATAAAGCCGCCTACAAAGGCGCAGCGGTCGCAGATTTTCAAGGCCGACCTGCAGGGAGTGCCTGTAAGCGATAAGGTAGACTACGACTCGCTGGCAGAGCAATCGTCAGGGTACACGGGTGCAGACATATACCATGTATGCAGGGAGGCGAAGTCAATGGCTCTGGACAGGACAGTAAAGGCTGGAGAGGAGGCGAAGGTGGAAATGGATGATCTCGAGAACCTTATACAGAAGACAAAACCCTCGGCTCCGGAGTCTGTCATAGCGCAATACCTGAGCTTTTATTCCAAGTATGGGGAGCGCTAGTGCGCGATCCTGTCTCCCAGAGCGCTGTTCACGAGCACCCTTGATAGGTCCCCGGCGTGCACCTGCAGGCTGGAGTCAATCCCGCTGACGCTGCAAAACTCGATTTTTACGAAATCGCCTGCATGCATCCTCTCGCATGCAAGAGCGCTAGATCCCCACATGGTGGCCACGATGGCACTGCGCGAATCGGTAAGCTTGCAGTCAGCTACCGCGACCTGGCCAGATGCGCTCAGCCCGCTTACGTGTCTCACCTTCCCGATCTCGAGGACTCTACCTAAGACATCGATGTTCTTTTCCCCATACCTGAGCTTCGAGAAGTCGGTCACCCCGGAAAACGCGGGGCGCCTCCTTGAAATTATGGTGTCTCTGGTGCCGACCAGGCGCTCCGTGGCCATATCAAGAGACGCATTTCTGACCATCACGACGTCGCCGCGCTCGATGCACCTGCTGTCTACAATGGACGAGAGGCTGCCAGCAAGCGAGAGGTTGACCGTGCTGCCCACGCTGCCAAGCGTGACCGTCCTCCTACTTGAGCTCCCGTGAGAGACTTCGTTGAACACCCTGTAAACGGTGTCTTCGACATCTACGCTGTATGGCTTTGCAGCGTCGTTGCTGCGCGCCGCCTTCATGAGCTTGATGAGGCCTG
>DAHXLV010000038.1 GCA_027365815.1 Microcaldota archaeon | reverse complement strand
TCAGGCCCAGCCGGCAGGTTGTCCTGCCCGTATGTGCCAACCGTGCTGGTCTTTACATCTGCCTTCATCCATGGGCAGGGTCGAGACCTGCATACTTTCAGCTGCAATAGAGTCTGTAGACAGAGTAGGGCCATTCGAGACCAGGTTCCAGGTGCTCAAGATAGAGGACACCAGGAACGAAAAGAGGAGAAAGATAATCACGAGGGCCAAGGAGCTGGTGAAGAACCTCCTGGTTACCGAGATTCCCGACAGCAGGGAGATAAGCGATATGGTCGAGGCAGATGTAAAGACCAGCACGGTTGGCACATACGGGCAGGACAACCTGCCGGCTGGGCCTGAGATCGAGAAGAGCGACGACGTGGTGCTGGTTGAGGGCCGCGCCGATGTCATAAACCTGCTCAAGAGCGACATAGCCAACTGCATAGCGGTAGGCGGAGCTGCAGGGACGATACCCAAGACGATAATAGATCTCTGCACTGCGAAGGAAGCTACCCTATTCGTCGACGGCGACAGGGGCGGCGACATGATAATAAAGGGCATAACAAGCATGTGCGATATCGACTTCGTCGCCAAGGCGCCAGATGGGAAGGAGGTTGAGGAGCTGACCAGGAAGGAGATAATAAAGGCGCTAAGATCAAGGGTGCCCATAGAGCAGGTGAACGCCAACGCGAAGCACAGGCAGCAACAGCAGCAGAGGCAGGAGCTGGCGCAGCAGAACAGGAGGAACGAGAGCTTTAGGGACAGGCATATGCAGCAGAGGCCGCCGATGCCGCAGGAGAGCAGGGGCAGGGAGGTGCTGAGCCCTACTGAGATAGCAACAAACCTGCAGAGGCCGCCGATGCCGCAGCGGCAGGCGGAGCAGGAGGTCCAACCCGTGGGTCACGCATCCCTTGGCATAAAGGACATCGAAGGAAACGGCGGCGCTGAGGAAGGAGTCGAAAGCATACCTTCAATAGAGGGCATGCAGGCCGGCGGCGCGCATGCCGGAGGGCCTAACCAAGCTCTGGTTGGCGCGCTCAACGAGCTGAAGAACACACTCAGAGGCAGGATATACTCGCCTGACGGGAGCGTGCTCAGCGAGGTGCCGATAAGGGAGCTTGTGCAGGCGGTCCAGGACGCGCGCGATGTAAGCGCTGTGGTATTCGACGGGATAATAACGCAGAGGCTCGTCGACCTTGCGCACTCGCAGGGCATAAAGGAGATATACGGCGTCAGGGCGAGCCAGATAACCAGAAGGTACCCGGAGCTGATGCTCTACACTACGGAGCATGGCGTGGGTTGATATCAGAGCCCCCTTGCCAGCTCTATCGCGGCAGCGCGCATGTCCTTCGCGGCGTAGATTCCCCTCCCAACTATTGCGTGGTAGCTTGTACCTTCGGCGGCCTTAGCCGCTTCCGATATGCTGCCGCCCTGGGCTACGAAGCCAGGAGAGAAACCTGTAGGTTCGATCCCTTCTGCCCTTATCAGTCCTATTATCTTCCTTATGCTCTCTGGTTTATTGCCCGGATATACATAATGGGTTACTCCCTGCCTTGCGGCCCTCTGTATTATCTCAGTTAGTGCCTCGTTTGTTATTGAGCCGCCTTCGGATTGGAGGAATCCTGGATGCGTCATCTCCGCACCTACAATCACTTTAAGCCCCGCTTGGATCGCCTCTCCGGTCCATGCCGTCTGTGTCCTTGGGCCAGTAAACGGGAAAAGTATCACCGCGTCGAACCCAGCCTTCTTGAGCTCTTGCATCACTCCCCTACCGGTGTCGGGTATGTCATTGCCAAGCTTCTGGCCATCGTATATCAAGGGCTTTTGCGTATGGCGTCGGGCAGCAGAAACCCAAGCCTGCCATCCTTCTCTGCCCGATATCAGTGGTATCTTATACGCACCAATAGTTGGAAGGTCGGCCGTGGCTTTCACCACCTCTTCGAACTTTTCGATTGAATCTACATCGCACGCAGGTATGACAGTCCTTTCCTGCGGTATGAATCTGGCCTGGTGCAAACCATACTTAGCTCTTATTTCAGGAGTACCCCATGCCATGGCATAGTTGAGGAGCGAACTTCTTAAGTGCTGCATTGCGGAGTGCCCTGTACCTTCAAGGTAGTCAATAACATCGCTAAGCTTTACGACAGCGTGGAACTGCACGCCAGACTCTCTTGCCAGCTCCGCAACCGCAGCGTTGCCTATTTCGTTGACCTCCTGCCTGTCCATCAGTATTATTCCTCCAGTTACCTTCACGCAGTCAGCAACCCTATCCAGCACCTCAAGGGCTTCAAGTTTAGTGCTGCCTGTGGTGACAACGTCATCAACAAGTATTACCTTGGCGTTGTCTGGTATTTTACCAACTATCACCCTTTTCTGCGCTTCTGCTTTGGTTTCCCCTTTGCCTGTTCCCTCCCCATGCATCTTTTCCTCCTTCCTGTAGAAGGCGTAGGAAACATTATGTCCTAACTTGTGCATTCCTCCTGCAGTCATTACAGACAAAGATATCCCTTTGTAAGGAGGCCCTAGCACAACTTCTATCTCGCTTGCCCCTATATTGTCAAGCGCCGCTTGCGCATATGCGTTCCCTATATTTACAACGCTTTCCCCATCATCCAGCAACCCGCTGTTCAGGAAATGCGGGGACATCCTTCCACTCTTGAGTTTTTTTGGCTGATCAGGGGTTACTGTCAACGCTCCTTTATCCATTAGGAAAGCTATAGCGTCTCTTTTATACCTCGGCGGTTCTACTGTTACCAAATTAACACCGGTTCTGTTCAGCTCAGCCACATATATATTACTTTGCGTCCCGCTTCTTTTAGGAACCTTTTTATATTTTCAGCATCCTTATTTAGTTTAGATTTAAACTATATTATTTTTAAACTATTGTGGGGAATATGGACAAATCTGCGCATTTCGCGTCGCAGTTCATGCCGATGGAGGCAAAGCGCGTAATCATAAAGCTCAGGATACTCGGCAGGCTGAAGTCGGACAAGACCTACTCGTATGCGCTGATAAAGGAGTTCCAGAAGTCCGGCTTTGCGGATTTCTACGGACCGACGCTGAAGAACGATACCTACAACGCCCTGAACG
>DAHXLV010000029.1 GCA_027365815.1 Microcaldota archaeon | reverse complement strand
GCATTCCGCGCCTTTGAGCACCTTGAACCTGCTTCCGCTTTTCTCAAGCTTCTCGTTGAGTTTGTCGACGTTTTTTAGCATCCTGGCGAACTCGCGCTCGTCCTTGCCGTTTGCAATGATTGTGCTCTTCGTATGATCAGTATTTGCTATGTACTCGTAGCCCATTTTGATCGCGGCGGCGGCCATCTCCTCTAACGAGTTTGAGCCGTCGGTCTCCGTTGTATGGGTATGGAGGTCTCCGCGTATGTCCTTCAGCTCTACCAGAACCGGTATCTTGTGCTCAAGCGCGAGCTTGACTTCGCCCCGCGCTTCCCTCATTTCTGGGGGCACCCATTGCATGCCGAGCTTCTCGTATATGGTCCGTTCTTCGACGCCTCCCATATTCTTGCCTTTTTTGTCGAGCAGCCCGTATTCGTTCAGCTTGTATCCTTTGTCTATCGCTACCTGCCTGACCTGTATGTTGTGGTCCTTGCTGCCTGTGAAATATTGAACCGCGGCGCCAAAACTATCAGGCGCTAGCACCCTGAGATCGCAGTTCAGCCCCATCTTTAGCCGTACGGAGGTCTTTGTCTGCCCCTTCGCTATGGTGCTTTCGACATCCTTCATTTTCGTGAAGAACTCCATCACCTCTCCCGGCTTTTCCGATATAGCCAGTATGTCCAGGTCTCCGACAGTTTCGCGCATCCTTCTGGCAGAGCCGGCGACCATCACATTCTCCACCAGTCCAGATTTTTGCAGCTTTACAACTATGTCGTCCGCGACCGGCATCGCCAGGCTGATCAGCATGCGCCCAACCCCAGAGGCTATAAAATCCAATCCCTTACTTATCGCCTTCTCGCTTTTCTCCCCAAAACCTTCAAGTTTGCTTATCTTGTGCTGGGCTACCGCCCTTTTCAGGTCATCTACGCCACGTATCCCAAGCTCCTTGTATAATGTGACAGCTCTTTTTGCCCCCAGCCCCTGTATCGAGGTCAAGCCCGCCATGTCAATCGGGTATTTCTTCTTTAGCCCTTCGTACTTCTTGAGCTTGCCGGTCTTGACTATCTCCTCTATGTGCTTCGCCATGGTCGCCCCTATCCCTGGAAGCTCCATGAGGGCCTTTGTGCCCCCGGCTTTGTACAGATCCTCTATAGGCTCCTGCATTGTGCCTATCACTAGCGCGGCCTTCTGGTATGCCCTGACCTCAAACCTGGCCGTAGGGTAATCCTCAAGGCTCAGCATGCTCGCTATCTCTTCGAATATCTCTGCTATCTTTTTGTTCTCCATCTCTCCCCATTTTCTTGCGAAAAGAATCATTTTAGCACTTTGTATCCAATACCTATATGGTGGTATGGGGAAGAACCCGGACGCTCCTGAAGCTGATACGCTTGGCAAGCTCAACAAGGTATACCTGACGATAATTTCAAGGTATAGGGATTATATCGAGGAGCACGAGAACGTGTCGATTGCCGAACTGCCGACGCTCGTCACCCCCAAGAATGGCGCGGTAGTGGCGAAGGTTGACGAGATTAAGGCTTCGTTCGGCAGGTATGACTATGATAATAATTTCTATGACGCCAGCCTAGCCGCTTTCTCTTTCGTGAAGGAAAAGGTGGAGGATGCGACGCTACCGCTCCAGTTCTGGCTTACGCCTGAAGAGACCCTCGCATTCATGATCGGTGACACGTTTGACAGGTGCGTGCTGCTCTGTTCCATGATGGTCGCTCTCGGCAACCCATCCGCGAAGGTCGCGGTAGTTGTAAATGGCGAATCGAGGAAGCTGTTAGTCTACTACGAATTCGGAGATGCGGTGCACACGTTTGACCTGAGGGGCGGCTTGGAAAAGTTCGCCTCCAAGGAGGAGATGGTGGCCTCGCTGAAGATCAAGGAGGATACGACCGCCTACGAGTTCAACGACCTGACGTACACAGGGATATCTTAATCATCTCCTGGTGCGTTTGTATGTCTTCCTCCTGGCCCTCTTTATGCGCCTGAGCTTCTGCACGTTCCTGTATTTTTTGCCAACTCGCCTTCGTTTTTTCGATACTTTCTTTTGCATATTTACACCATATCTATAGCTGACATCATTACCGGCAGGATTATCGTGGCGTCGCCGTCTATCGTAGTGTAATCGGCGTTGGCCTTTATTTTTCCCCATGAGACGGCCTCTGTAAGCCTTGCTCCGGAAAGGCTACCGTCGAACTGCGTCGCCGTGGTTATGTACACAGCATAATCAAGCCCGCCTTTGAACTGGTTCCACCATATTACATGGTGCTTGCTGATGCCGCCGCCTATCATGAGCGCGCCAGTCACCTTGTTGTCGAATGAGATGTCGCTGAGCTTCAGCTCGTCGCGTATCAGGTTGAGCTTGAAGTCGTGGTCCTGCGCGAATATAGAAAGCTGCGTGCCGAATGCGCCGTCCAGTATGCCTGGATTGAATATAGGCACGTTGTTTAGGTAAGCTTGCCTTATTATGGAGCCGGGGTCCTTCACCCTCCTGCCAAATTCGTAGATGAGCTCGCTTGCGCTGTACTCCTTCTTGTAATCCTTTGATGTATAGATGTCATTCATTATCGCAGTGAATGAGTCTTCGAGTTTCTGGCCGTATTCCCTGTTCTCAATGAAGACGTTGCCGAGCCTGTAGATCCCCATCTTGTACAGTTTGGAGTCGTCCGCGTTGAACGATCCCAGGCTGTACTTACCGCCGATGGACCTGGCAAGGTCGTGGTCTAGCGTGCCTCCCGTGGTTATTATAGCATCAAAGTATTTGACCGAGCTGGCGAGGATCCCGCGAATGCCTGTTGACACTATGTCTGCCGGGAAGGAGAGGAAGTTGAATGAATCCTTGTCCCTGATCATGCTCTTTAGTATCTTTATGCCCTTGACCATGTGCTGCGCCGAAAAGCCGCCGATCGAGTCCATCGCGCTTATGAGATCTGACACCCGCATCCCTTTTTTCAGCCTTATGTCCTTGACCGGCTTCTTCAGTATGCTCTCCTTTGACTGCCCCATATGAACCAATTGAACATTGTCGTTCTGTATTAATATCAATTTCGGTGCATTAATGACGAATAGCTTTTTATCCTTTTGTAGAGAGTTATCGTTTACGACCAGGTAATTGGATGACGCCAGAGATCAGCAAGGACGATGAGGAGATCCTACGCTTCATAGAGAGCGCTAAGCCGAAGATATATGTTGTCGGCACCGGAGGCAGCGGCAGCAACACGATAACAAGGCTTGCAAGCATAGGGGTGCAGGGCGCTACGCTAATCGCGATGAACACCGATGCGCCGCACCTTGTTAAGACTAAGGCAGAGAGGAAGCTCCTCATAGGAAAAAAACTCACTAGGGGGATGGGCGCAGGCAGCGACATAAAGGTAGGCGAAGAGGCGGCTGTTGAGAGCAAGGAGGAGATACGCCACATGCTGTCAGACGCACAGCTCGTATTTGTAACCTGCGGCCTTGGAGGAGGGACTGGGACTGGATCAATAGCGACGATAGCGCACGAAGCCAGGGAGGTTGGCGCGCTCACTGTTGCAATAGTGACCCTGCCCTTCTCGAGCGAGGGCAAGACAAGGATGAAGAACGCGCTGGAAGGCCTTGCAAAGCTTAAGAAGATCACAGACACCACAATAATAATACACAATAACAAATTGCTCAGCGTTGCACCAGACCTTCCGCTGAACATGGCATTTAGGATATCGGACGAGGTGCTGGCCGGGGCTACAAAAGGAATAGTCGAAATGGTGACTAAGCCAGGCATGGTTAACATAGATTTCGCGGACCTGAGGAGCGTGCTGAGGGATTCTGGCTATGCGGTGATAGGCACCGGTGAGGGGCTTCCTGCCAGCGACGGCACGAGCAGAGCGAGGATAGCGCTTGACAACGCGATAAGGAGCCCGCTGCTCGATGCCGACCTTGCCAGCGCTAACAGGGCGCTAGTTAACATAATAGGGGGCGAGAGCCTCACGCTAAGGGAGGCCGAAAGCGTCTTCCAGGACATATCGGGGCGCATAAAGGACGATGCGCTGCTCAAGTGGGGAGCTAGGATAGACCCGGACATGCAGAGGGACGCAATCAAGGTCATGCTCGTAGTTAGCGGTGTCAATTTCCCCGATTACAGCGATGCGGGGCTGACGAAAAAGATACAGGAGAACGCCGATATAGACCTTGATGAGCTGTTCGAAAAGGAATAGCGCGGCTATTCCAAATGCCCTGGGGCTTGTGTTGGCCCTGCCACCTCGTACAGTGCATGCTCTACCTGGTCTGGGTTGCCAATCCCCACCAATACGGTCTCGCCGCTCTGGAGCCCCATTATCTCGTTTATGAACTCGACCTCCTCCGCCTTTATCTTCTCGTGGATCTCATCGCTGGTGAAGAATATGCCGCCGTACTTCCCGAGCGTGTGCTTGTGATCGTTGAGCTTGAAGCTGCCGGGGCCTAATTTCACAGCCAGTGCCCTGCCGTTAGCGCGTATGTGCTCTGCAATCGCCTTGTTTTCTATGAAGGCGCTTGTAACGTCGAACATCTGCAGGCGCCCCGGCCCTTTTTTCTTTGTCACCCTTTCTGTGGCGTGGATTGACAGCCTCTGCTGCGCAAGCATTGCTACCAGTATTATGGCGGTAGAGTACAGATAGTACGCCTTGATCGTGGTGCCTATGAGGGCCCATGAGAGGAATATTGTAATAAACGGAACCGCCAGTATCGCATTGCTTACGAAAACAGGGTTCAATGTCCTGTAAGCGTGGTAGTAGAAAATAGATCCAAGGCTATATGCTGCCACGCCGAGGAACAGGAAGATGCTTACTGTCTGCAGCGTTATAGGCACAGCTAGGCTCACGTGGAACACGACTGCGATTGCTGCTATGAACAGCGTGGAAAATGCGTTGAATACCACTATGGAGGCGGTGGTGCTGGCGTTGTGCGTCCTCATGATCATCATCGCCACAGTAACCGCGGCGGCGCTGCCAAGGAGCAACCCCATGAACGGAAGCTGCTGTGCGCTTATCAGCCGGAAAGCGCCGCCTGAAAGGGCCAGGTACATCCCAACGAAACCCACTATGATTGCGGCGAGCTGGTATTTTGACACCTTTATCTTCATAACGAAAGGTATCGATACGGCAGCCATTAGGACCCAGCTCCTGAACACGATGGCGCCAATGCTCGGGTTTGTACCTATAGTTCCGACAGTAAGCATAAGCTGGGATATCGCGTTGTTGAACAGGCCTGCGACCGCTATTATTATGAGGCTGTTCCTTGATTTTATCAGGGCGGTGAGACCCTTCCTATCGTATAGCAGCGCGATAGGCAGCGAAACCGCAGTGCCTATTAGGAAAACGTAGAATAGGAGCTGCAGAGTGCCCAGGTCTGTGCCGCCTATGTCCAACAATACTGGCACGAACGACAGCTCCAGCAGGGAGAATATCAATGCCGCTATGCCTTTTTGTGAAAGCTTCATGCAATACCAGTATTGCTCCTTCTTGGGAGTTTTTAAATAATGTGAAATGTTAAAATTTGTTTGCAGTTTTTTGATAAAATATAGGTATTAATAATTGGTATGAGAACTAGGTTTATGGAGTTATACAGCAACACCGAAAAGGTCATATTGCGCACTCTTTGCTCGGATTCGAGGGCGTCCATCACGAAGCTGGCGAAGGCTGCCAATTGCTCTAGGGCGGCTGCGACTAAGAACCTTGCAGAGCTCGAAAGAAAGCTTGGGCTCATCTATACGCTCGAAATAGACGAAACAAGACTTGGCGGCTCGGAAAGGCATCTTGTTGCGATAAAGTTTGCCGACAAACCATCTGAAGAATCACTCAAGAAATTCTTCTGGAACGACGCGAATGCGCAGGCGGTGTATGCGCTGGATGGTGACTACGACCTGCTCATCTACGCGAGGGCAGGCGACCCGGAAAGCTATATAGTATGGGAAACGTACGTCGCCTCCCAGCTGGCGGAATACAGGCCGCGGATCAAACCTTCCGAATTTGTAATAACCCATTGGGGGTTTTGGCCGCTCGGGGATTCTTTTGTTTCTGAGATACGCGAATCCGCTGGGCTTGATGCTTTGGACAGGAGGATGCTGTCTTTGCTCAACAGGAACTCGCGGACCTCGATAAGCGAGCTTGCCAGGGAGACCGGAGCCGCGATAGGTACGGTGCGGTACAGGCTGATGAACCTGAAAAAGAGCGGTATAATAAAGAGATTCACAGCCACCGTTCAGTCGCCGCCTTATGAATACCAGATGGTTGAATTCATAAACTACAGGTTCAGCAAGGATTTCGAGGAGCGGTTCGCCAATATACGGAAAAAATACCTTGACATGGATGAAGGCAGGCTGCCGTTGCTAAACAAATGGCAGATAATAGCCCCGATAAGCGGTAGCTTCCGCTCGTTCGTGATGTCTGTCTATGATGGAAAATCAGAAGCTGAGGAAGGCGTGCCGACATTCCAGAAGGGCATATTCAAGAAGGATAATATAGAGGTCTCATATGCGAGGATTTCCTCGGTGATAAAGGGGCTGCTACCGTACAGGAGCCTTGAGGTGAGTAAGAATTACGTTTACCTTGGATGGAGGGGGCAGAAAAAGAGTTGACCGGTAGCGTTCATTTACCGGCAGCCTGCTTCTTGGCCTTCATTCCCGAAGCTACATTCTTGCTCGATATCTTCCTGTTTAGCACCACGTCGTTCTTGTAGCATTTGCTTGAGCAGTAATAGCTGACATTGCCGATCTTGTACACGTACATTATGCCGCCTCCCTTTGGCACTTCAGCGGAGCAGTATGAGCACTTCATCAACTCGCCTTATTTTACCCTTATCTCCTTCGCTTCCCTGCTCGTATCGGGGAGCCTTATTACGTCGCCGACCTTCGCCGGGCCGAGCATATTCCTCCTTATTATCCTGCCTTTGTCTTTTCCCTCGAGTATCCTGCAGCTCACAGAATATATCTCGCCGTAGATTCCTGTCTTAAGCTTCATGTTTATCTCCACTATCTCGGCCAGATAGCCAGACAGTTGCCTTTGCGCCTGTTCTTCCGCCATTCAATCATTCTGCTGCTTTCTCGTCCGCCTTAGGCGCTTCCTGGGCATGAGGCTGCTGCTCGCCCTCCTTCTTCTGCGGCTTTGGCTTTGCCTGCTTCTTCTCTGTCTTCGGCTGCTGCTCGGCTGCCGCCGCCTTAGGCGCGGCTGAAGGCCTTGCGCTTCCTGTTATCCTTCCTGTGATGTCCTTTATCGCGGCGTTTGCGGTTCCCTGGTTTTCAACCGCTATCGCGGCGCATGGAACTATAAGCCCTATCGACTTGCCCAGCTCCTGTTTGCTTGGCACGAAAGTGTATGATATCTTCTTCTGATCGCACAGCATTGGTATGTGCATGACTACTTCTTCTGGTTCGACATCTGTGGCCACAACCACGAAGGTCGCGAGTCCCCTCTCGACGCTCTTGGTCACCTCATTGGCGCCTTTTTTTATCGACCCTGACTGCTTGGCCAGCTGCAATGCCTCATACGTCTTTGCCACTACCTCGTTCGATACCTCGAATTTGACATAAGATTTTGCCATATTAACACCGTCGGTTTCCGTCATTCAGTATTATGCTTTCCAATACAAGAAGAACAGACTGTATACTGATATTGGCTTGGAAGCTATTTAAACCTTTTGTGATGCCGCATTTTCTGCAGGTTTACGGGTAGCCGTAACCCCCATATCCACCGCTGGTCGTGGTTGATTTAACCGTGTTTGAAGCGGCCGGAGCTGTGGTAGAGGACGGTGCAGCAGGCGCTGGCCCTATGGTGAATATCCACATCAGCGGCTTGTAGAACTGCGTGTTCGTCATCGCCCCTGACGAGGCATTGTACGACCATGTGTTCTGTATCGCATAGCTTCCGCCGGTATACGTGCCTGTTGATGAGTTGAACGTACCGCCGAGGAATGCCCAGCTCGTCCATGTGGTCGGATAGTGCGTCATTGTCGTAAGGTGCACCGGCGATTTTGTACTGTTCACGAACGTTATGTTAGCCGTTATCTGGCCGTTCACCTCAAATGCGAAGCCGTACGCCGGTGTCTGGTTGGGGTAGCCGCTTGGGCTCCCTATGCTGCCGTGGTTGATGTTGAACGTTGCCAATGTGAAATTGTATGTGCCGATGGTCTTGTTGTTTATCAGGGCGTATGTGCCTATCGGTATAAAAGCGGTTATGTTAACGCCGTCAGGTGCGGTTACGGACACTGATTTTGATTTTGTCGGGGTTACTGTAACTGTGCTTTTGCTGAATGTGCTGAGGGACGGCGCGGTGCTCACGTTTGTAGCTGGGGTGGTGACAGCGGCAACTGTTGTCGAAACCGTTGTTTGAGGCGCTTTGTATGTAACTGCGTAGTATGCTGCTCCTATGATTATTATCGCTATTACAATTATCCCTATGGCTATCCCTGTTTTTACCATTATATCCCCTGTTGCTATTCCGTTTTCAAGAATTTATAGCTATCGGTCGCTAGTCCATGAACTGCTGCGCAGTGGGCGGCTCCTCTGGTTGCCCCTTCCTTTTCCTTATCTCCCGCACAACCTTGTTCTGCAGCTCCGTAGGCATGCGCTCGTAGCCGGAGAACTCCTGGTACCATATCGCCTTCCCTTGGGTCATTCCCCTCAAGTCGTTTGAAAATCCTTTTATTACCTCGGCGACAGGCATCTTCGCCAGGATGGAGACCTGCCCGCTCTCCTGCTCTATGTTTATTATCTGGCCCCTCCTGCTCTGCAGGAATGATATCACATCCGACATATAGTCCATCGGTATGTTAATCGTGAAGTTCTGCTTTGGCTCCTCCAGCACCACGCCTGACGTCAGCAGTCCTGCGTATATTGCTCTCTTTATCGCTGGCAGTATCTGCGCCGGGCCCCTGTGCACAGGGTCTTCGTGTATCGTCGCATCAACCACGCTGACAAGTACTCCTGAGACCTTCTCCCTGGCTAGCGGGCCGTCCTTGACCGCATCGTCGAAGCCGTCTATGAGCAACTCCATCACCTCGTTCATGTACTGAACCCCTTTTGTGGTGTCAGCGAGCATGCACTTGTTGGATATCTCTTCGACCTCCTTAGCGGTCTGCCTGTCCATTCCTGCTGCCACCATTGCCTCCACGGCAACCTGCCCCTTGGGCTTGCCTTCGCGTATCGTGCCCTCGTCTATAGCCTTCTGGACCCCTTCAGGCAGCGGTTCGACAGTAACGTAGAACCTGGAGTGCCTGTTTGGCGACTTACCCTCTATAGGGCCAGCTTTCTTCTCTATGGTCTCGTGGTAAACAACGATCGGCTCGCTGGTGGTTATCGGAACCTTGAACTCGTCCTTCAGCTTTGTCTCCACCGTCTCGAGGTGTAGCTCGCCCATGCCGCTTATGAGATGCTCTCCTGTTTCCTGGTTTATCTCTGCCTTGAGTGTCGGGTCCTCCTTTGTGAGCATCCTCAGCGCCTCTATCAGCTTTGTAGTGTCCCTGGTGTCCTTCGCCTCTATCGCCTTTGTGACAACCGGCTGCGAATAGTGCTTTATCTGCTCGAACGGCTCGATAACGTTCTCGCTTAGCGTGTCGCCGACCGAGAGGTTC
>DAHXLV010000025.1 GCA_027365815.1 Microcaldota archaeon | reverse complement strand
ATATCGCACGAGCTCAAGACGCCGCTGACCAATATAAAGGGGTTCGCCAAGCTCCTATACAGCGGCGAGTTCGGCCAGCTGAACGAGGAGCAGAAGCAGTACCTCCTCACCATATCTGACGAGGCGGACAGGCTGATGCTGATAATCCAGCAGGTGCTAGACTCCGCGAAACTGGATGCGCAGAAGGTCAAGCTGGAGTTAAAGGATGTAGACCTCAATTCGCTTCAGGACAACCCGAGCATAGTAGCGCTTAAGGAGTCTGCGGAGGAGAAAGGGCTGGCTTTCTCATGGCACGTGGACTACGACGTGCCTGCGATACGGGCCGATCCCAACAGGCTGATACAGATATTCGTGAACCTGATAGGCAACTCGATAAAGTTCACCGAAAAGGGCAGCATCCAGGTGAAGATACACAAGAAGTTGAGGAGCAAGGTGCAGTGCGATGTCATAGACACTGGCATAGGCATAGGCGAGGATGACAGGCAGAAGCTCTTCAGGAAGTTCTACCAGGTCCAGGCGAAGAAGGAGCTGGTGAAGCAGGATGGCGCAGGCACAGGCCTAGGGCTTTCGATAACCAAAGAGCTGGTCAAGCTGCACGGCGGCGAGATCTCCTTCGAGTCGCAGTTGGGCAAGGGCACGAAATTCTGGTTTACGCTTAGGATTAATCCTAAAATAAGGAAGCAGAAAGCGCAGTGATTGGCCGTAGCATGGTGGCATCAGCGGCTTTTTTCCTTAGTCCTTTTTATCCAATGCAACCTTACTCTCGGTTTGTCCCAGTATGGCGAATGGCATTTGACATTTGGGCAGTGCGCCGGCGGCTTTTCCGGGTTCCTCGGAATCCATTCGTGCCCGCATCTTGAACATACGAACGTCGTTACCCGCGTCTCCTTCCTTGGCATTTTAAAACCTCGCACTAGCTTTTCCCTTGCACGATTATTAATGGTAACGATAGGTATAAATATCTTATTAGTAATAATATTACTTATAAATATATTATATTCAATAATATATTATGGTGATGCAATGGCTGAAAAACCGGCGCCCTTGGCATGTGATAAGGAAACCTATGCGCATCTAGCTCGGCAATGCCCCTGGCATAATGCCTGGCTGCGCATTGTGCGAGTGAATGGGAGAGGCATGGCATTCTTCGAATGCCTCCGTTGCGAATATAGGGAGGAGGTATACCCATCAGCTAAGAAGTGCGGTAGCTGGCTGCATGCAATCGGTAAGGCACTGGTGCAGGTGATATAATGCCTTATTATTACTGCCCTAACGACGGATCCAAGCTTGTGGAAAGCAGGCCAGACGGAGGATACAGCACACTTTATTACGTCTGTCTTTATTGCGATTTCAAGTATAAGGTTCCAGAGGCGCCGGTAAGGGTATACAAGTACAGGCTAGGCAGCAGGGCAGGGCAGATAACGAGTTGAATCACATGGGCAAGATATGCGTGTACTGCGGAAAAGCGGTAGAGAGGATTGAGATCGAGCCGGAGACTGCAGAGTTGATTTATAGGGGGTTCTGCAGCATGGAGTGCTACCTTGGGTTCATTGCAAAAGTCTCTAACGTGAAAAACCTGCAGCCCTTCCTCAAGACCAGTGAGATACCATAGCAGAGATGTCATGAAAGGTGGTTGAATTGACTGCATCGTTGTTGCGCAAGGAGGCGGGCTTGGCAGCCGCTGGATATCATGCAGCATCGCAAATCTACCGCATCTGTAAGAAAGACGTAGAGATAGTGTTTAGGGCCTGCAAGGGAGACACGGAAGACCTGTACAAGATAATATACGGTACCCTCTACGCGGTGGAAGAGAAATTCTCAACCGCACTTTGCATACATATTGCCGAAGCCACTTTGGCTGGGATTTACATAAGCACCGCGTATCACGGCGCCGGCCTCGCCCACGATCTCGCGCCTAAAATGGTTTCTGCGTTCATTGACTTCTCGCAGGAGGTCATAGAAAAAGCTTCAATGATAGGGTAAACGCCGTCACGCACCAACACAGTATGGTCATCCTCGCATATTCCTGTGCCGGTAATAACTGTCAACGATTCCGTACCTGGCCGCGATTCTTCCCTTCATGTATCCCGCAACGTCAGGCGGCTCCTTCCCGTCAATGAACCTCACCTTCACTATAAAGCCGCAATCGTCGTCAGACAGGAACACCTCCTCGACAGGTTCCAGAGCTATGAGCTTCTCTGCAAGACTCTCAGCATTCGCGCCGGGATTTGATCCTACCAGATAGAACCTATGAAATTTTCCCTTCTTGCTTGCGCTAGTTTTTGCCAATTTGTCCACCATGTCTACACCGATAACCCCTATCTTGAAACTATGGATGTCGCTTCCAGTGCCATTTCCGCGGCAGATGCGCGTTGTCCCTCCATCTCGAGCTTGTGCGTATGTATGTGCCAAAGGAAATTCACAGGGCTGTCATGCCCTTCATCACACATCCAGCACATGTATATTTCTGTTCTGCCCTCCTGATCCGGTCGCCCTCTTCCTTTATAGATGCCCATTCTCTCACCAATGATCGCAAGATACCTGAAAAGCCTTGGAGTAGGATCGGGCGCGCCCTTTCTGGCACGCCCAGGGATGTAGAGATAAGGTGAAGGATTAGGGTGGGGATTGGGACCTTCCTCTGAATTGTGTGGAAAAGCCCACGCAGTGGGTTCTGAATTTTCTGAAGCCCTGTTCATCCTTCTACCCGAGTAGTATTATGAGACTTGTGATTTAAATACATTGTTAAATTCAGAAAAATCCGCAGTGATAGTCCCTACTTTGATAAGCCTATCGACGAGAAAGACTTATAAAGATTAGCGTATGATTTATATCATGGAGTTTAGCGATCTGGGCAGGAGAATTGTAAGGGAGCTTTGCACCAACTCGAGGGTCAGTGTGACTGAGCTCACCAAAAAGTTCGGGGTTTCCCGCATTACCATCGCGCGGCGCATAAGGTCGCTGACCAGCGAGCTAGGCCTCATGTTCACTCTCGAGATAAACTATGGCGCACTAGGCTTCACTAGACTTCACATCTTGTATATGAACTTTGCAAAGAAGCCCAAGCCCTCGGAGCTGAAGCACCTTTTTGCAAACGACAATGTCGTGCAACTAGCAGCCACAACGAAGGGCGACTTTGACCTCTTAATACTCGCAACCACGAAGACATCCAAAGAGTATTTTAACTGGGAGATTGGGCAGTTCGTCATGCTGGCAAGATACGGCGTTACAATTCATTCCTCTGAAATAACCATCGCGCATCTAGGATTCCTACCACTGAGCGATAATATGATAGCGAGCTCCGATATCGGCAAAGTGTACAAAGACATACTCGCCGCCCTCAATCATAACTCAAGAATGCCGGTTAGGGAGCTGGCGAAACAAATAGGCATGCATGAGGATACCGTCAGGTACCATCTGGTGAAGTTGGAAAACGAGAAGATAATCAAGAGATTCACAACTGTGATTACCAAGTCGCCTTTGAAGGCAAACATAGTTTATTTCGCTAATTATGCTGTGAAGGAAGGTATAGGAGATAGGATAAAGCACGAACGTGAGGTCATGTATTTTAAAAAGCTCAGCGAGGTTCCAGTAGCAAGTGAATTTCAGCTGATGTTCTCAATGATTGGAAGCGAAATCTCATTTACTTGGGCGTGCTACGATAACGAGCGGAAGGGCTTCGAGCAGAGCGTTGCCATGCACGCGAGGATGTACAAAGTTGATTCGCCAGTCATAAAAAGCGCGATGGTAACGGAAGTCCTCAAAGGGATCGCCCCGATAAGGAGTATCGATATCAAATCGGCTTATGATACTTCAGGTCCTGGCTTATAGTAGGCTCCGCTTCGAGGCGCATTGAGATCCGCGAAGGCACTTTCCAACTCTGCCGGGTTTCCTGCGCCTATGACAACGAGGTCGTCTTTGTTGTATCCCAGTATATCCTTTATGAAGTCAAGCTCATCGGCGTTCGCGTGGTGACTCTCAGACTTATTCGTGAATATCAGCAAGCCGTCACTCGCTGGGAGAGATCTAATTGCGCCGAGATGCTGCTCCAACTCCTCTGGAGTCAGGTGCTTGTAGAAGGCCAGCACCCTGCCGTTCCCCTGCATAACTTTGCGGATCAGTGCATTCTCCGTATTGATGAATACGCCGGTGATGTCATATATGACTGGCAGGCTTTTTGCACTCTTCCCACTCGGCAGGTAGCCAGTTGCGCGGGGCGAAAGCCTCTGAATGGCCACCCCGGCAACAACTGAAACTGCTATGACTACATAGCCTAGCTCAATAGCCTCGTGCAGGATGAGCGCGTCAAGAACCATGGTTATGAACGGGACAATCATGTAAGAGTTACCGGCCAGGGAGGTCTTGGTGCTCCTCAGCGCAAGGGTAAACAAATATGTCATCGCAATATTCTGCATTATACCGAGCCCGAATATCGCAATGAGGGCGCTGGAGCTAAGGCTCGGCAACGTGAAGGCACCGAAGTACAACGCAAACGGCACTATCGCAATGAGGGCGACTAGGTTATATACAAACAGGGAGCTTGTAAGCTCGCAGTGGTAGCGCTTTTGGATAGCGCTGGCGAATGCATCTGCCACTGCTGCGAGGAGCACGAGCAACACATAAGGGATTGTGGATTGCGGCACGCTGAATTGCACGCTGCCGAGCAGCACAATAGCCATCCCAGCAAAGCCCACCGTCACAGCGATGGCATCCCATTTAGTAATACGCTCGCGAAGCATCAGGGGCGCGATGAGGATTAAGAAGAGGGGCCACGACCTGTAGACGACGGCAAGCAAGGAGGCGCTTATGTAGTGGGTCGTGTAGCTGAATACCAGTGTTATCAAGGCGAATACCAGGCCGACAAAGACCAGCGAGCCCAGTTGCACTCGGTTTTTCACGTATTTGGCCAGCTCAACATGCGTGCCTTTTGCAAGCATCAGGATCAGCGAGCCTATCGTTCCTACCAGCGAGATATAAAGCGCGAGCGTAATGGGATTTATGCCATTGCCCACAATATAGAACAGCGGCAATAGCCCAGCTATCAGTAACGAGAGTGCTAGCACCGAATATCCAAATGTCTTAATTTTCATATCTCCTCAGTTCAATCTTAGCGTGGCCGATTTAAATACCTTTTCAAATCCGAAAAATTCGGAGCAATGCATGCGGACTTTGATAAGCAGATACCCCATAAATATCTAAAAATTCAAAATACTATAATTGTTGGGTAGAGCGTTCTGACTACAGCCTGGTAACCAGCGGCCAGCAATGACTACGTCACAACAAGTATGCCGCAGGCGTTTCCTACAGCTCCGGCCTGCACCAGCGAGCTCTGGAGTATCGAGTAGCTCAGGCCCTTGAAGGCTCCGGTCAGCGTGGTGTTGAGTATGCTGCCTGTGGACAGGTTGACTCCTATGCTCAGGGCCACGCCTTGCGAGTAAGAGGATTTAGCGTCCATGGCCCATACCGCAAGGTAGTTGCCTTTGCCAGAACTGGTCACGTTGAATGTAACGGCATAAGGCGAAACGTAGGAGACGTTCGCATAGGTGAACGGTCCCTGCGGCAGCTTCCCGTACTGGTACCCGTAGCTGCTGTTGTAGAGCGTAGACGTGCAGTTCCTTGTATTGGCGTATATCCTGGTGTAGTTCTGCATCAGCCCATACCACTCGTTGTTCTTGAGGTAATTGGTTATTTTCTGCTGCGGAGTAAGCGCCTGCGCTATGGTCGTGGTGCTGGAGCTTACCGGGATTATGCTGGTGGATACGCCGCTCGCATTGCTTGTGACGTAGCCTATCACGTGGATCCTGCTGTAGTCTGGGCTCTCGTTCAGGTAAGCCTGCAGCGGCGTTATCGTTACAGCCGCGCTGGTGTTGGTGAGGGAGTTAAGCCTTATGTTCATGTTCGCATAGGAGTGCATTCCGGCGTTCACCTTAGTGGTGTTATAAAGCACCAGCGTGACGTTCAATGTCGGGTTTATGAACACTGGAGACCTACCGATGTAGATATAGGCGATATTGGATGCCGGCATAGCGGAGCGCAACGATATCACATACTGGTTGCCATTGACCTTGACAACCGTAGGCACATTAGACAGGGTTAGCGTCGTAGGGCCGCTCAGGCTTATCGCCCCGCTCGTGAATGCTAGAACGAGCAGACCTATGACTATTACTATGGCAGCGATGACTATCAGGCCAGCGTGAAGCCTTCGTACCATCCAATCAAAAGATATCCCAGTTAAAGATTTATTAAAGTTTGCAGCGAACAGCCGCAAATCCACATGGTTGTGGAAAGCATAATATTCTTTCCGTTGCTATTTCCTAGGCGATCAGATGACGGCAAGCAACGTGCCTCTCAAGGAGGTGATAATGGGACTGGTTAACGAGAAGCAGCAGCTCAGCTACAACGAGCTGAGCGACATGATGTTCAGCCGTGGAGTATCGGAAGGCGACCTCAGGGGTTCGTTGAAGGAGCTCGAGGATTCGAAGCTTATAGCATCGAGGAGCACCGGCGGCGTGCTGACATATTACGTGCTGCAGCAGGAGGAGGCGCTCAGGCGCGTCCTCATAATAGAAGACGACAAGAACATAAGCAAGCTCATGGCCCTCTCTATAGGCAAGGGCTTTGAGACTGGCCAGATCTATGACGGTGGGGAGGCGATAGAGGCGGTACGCGCCGTGAGGCCAGACCTCATAATACTGGACCTGATGCTGCCCCACAAGGACGGCCTGGACATATGCCAGACAATAAAGAGCGACCCGAGCACCAGCAACATCATAGTCATACTGGTAAGCGCGATGGATCCTACGAGCAACCGCTTCAAGGGCATAAAGTATGGCGCCGACTATTACATAAAGAAGCCGTTCGACCCGAGCGACCTGCGCACACTCGTCACGATATTCCTGAAGAAGAAGGGCAAGAGGTTCGACCCGCTCATAGACCTGCCAGACGAGGAGGGAATATCCAAGGCTGTGGAGCGCTCCATAAAGGAGACAGGCGCGTATACCATAGGCACGATAAAGATAGACGGCCTCGGCGCATACGTGAGGAGGTTCGGAGAGCATGCCGGGATGGTCATACTCAGGCTGATATCGCAGCTGCTCCAGGATTCGATAAAGGCGAAAGGGGCGGGGGTATTCGCAGGCTTCCTCAACAGCGACGAATTCGTGCTAGCCGGAGCTAAGGACGAGGTATCCGCTGTTGTCGATGAGATAACCAACGAGTTCACCGCAGTGCTCCCGTTCATACTGCAGGACGCAGGCTACAAGCTGCTCGAGCTGAGCATAGACAGCCTATTCGAATCCAAGGAGGTGCCGAAGCTGACGCTAGCCTACGAGGAATCCGACAGGGACCAGATAAAGCAGCGCAGGAACGAGATACTCAAAGGCAGGGGCGGAAACTTCCAGGGCGATGTCGGCGCATACACATACGAGGAACTGCACAGGCTGTTCGGGATGAAGGACCTGGACATAAAGATAACCAGGGATGCTAACGGCGTCAAGCTCCACATAGGCAAGCCTGCGAAGGATGATGAGAGGGGAGACTGATAGGATGCGCATTCCTTCGAGGAAAATGGCAAGATCCCAGGCTGCGATAGATTTCCTCACATCATACGGTGTAGTTATACTCGCAGTCAGCGTAACCCTCCTTGTCATATTCAGCTTCGGGGTGTTCAGCCCTCAGTTCGCGCCTGTATACTGCAATGCCGCGGCATCCTTCTCGTGCACCGCGTTCGCGATGTTCACCAACGGGACGCTCACCTTCACGATAACGCAGACGATAGGCACATCCATAAAAATAACAGGGATAGGCTGCTCGACGCAGGTCAATGGGACAGGAGTCGGCCCAGAGTTCGGGAATGTGAACCTGATAGGGGCGACGCAGTACTACCCATCAGGAGGGTTTACAAGCGGCACAACCCTGTTCACCAACACCGCAGGGCAGTTCAGCGTCTATTGCTACAGCGCGCCAGGCAGCACTCCTGCCAAGGGCGCCCTGGGCAGGACGATACTCGGATACGTATGGTTCAACTACACATATTCCGGGCTGCCTGCGAATTACCCGACAGCGCAGCAGGTGTTCTCCTTCAGCACCACCTATACCTGAAAGCATAGTATAAATAGTTGACGTTTGAATAGTTTTCGAGAGTGGTATTCTGAGGAAATCACAGTTCATCGGCATCGCCTTCGCGGCCACATTCATGGCGCTGATGCTGGTACCGCTCGGCAATGCGGCCTACGTAAAGATAACGCAGCCGTTCAACACAACTGTCTACTCGTCAAACAGCGTGGTATACCTGGGCAAGGACGGACCAGGGCAGACCTTCTACGTTACCATATCAGCAGCTACCACCAACAGCAGCGGCGCGCTCAACCCATTGGGCTGGAACAAGCTTGTGGCGACAGGCCTTCCTGCCGGGTGGATAGCGCAGAACTCATCGCTATACAACCCTACGCTGTCTGTAAAGATAACCCCCTCTGCGAGCGCCGCGAACGGCACCTACAGGTTCAACATCACAGCCGTTAACATAGGAAACTACTCAAAACTGGGCGCGTTAAGCTTCGTAGCCGAAGTCAATGTCACTCCTGACGTGTTCAAGCTCGGCGTAAGCCCAGGGACTGCATATGTCACCACCGGGCAGCCCACAAGCATATACGTATCGATAAACAACACGGGCGTGTCCGACAGCCTTTTCCTGATAAGCCTGTCAGGACTGCCTGCTTATAACATAACGCAGAGCGTAATAGCGCTGCACCACACCACCGAAACGTTTACCTACCCGGTGACGCTAAGCGAGCCCGGGGTCTACAAGGTGAACATAAACGTCAGGTCTGTTGCAAGCGCGCTGATATCGAAGCAGACGAACGTAACAATAGTCACAGAGGCAACGCTGCTTAACGATTACAAGGCGATCGGGAGCGGAATAACCGCATTCCCGATAATATACGAGCCCATATACGCGGTAATGTACCTGATAAGCCTAGTCTTCCATTAAACAGAAAGGCTCTAAAATGGTAGCCCGCAAAACTAATAAGCCCGAATAGCTCAGTGGTAGAGCGACTGGCTGTTAACCAGTAGGTCGCAGGTTCAATCCCTGCTTCGGGCGATTTTTATGACGGCAGAACTATACATTTCGTTTAGAGAAGAAGATTTATAGATTTTCAAGAGCCTCTCCTACTGGGAAAAGCTTTGAAGTGAGTTCAAAGAATCTGAAATTTGCTTGGGGTAAGTGCGACAATAGCATGTCTGTATTGATGAAGAAACGTGCAAAGGCACGAAGAAACTAATGCCCTTAACTTCTATCCATAAGCGTCTATTCAGACATAATAACTTTTACTATGGCAAATTAGTGTAAAGCAGGTTAACTATGTTTTCATGGCACTGATTAAAATGACTCTAGGTATATCTTTAAGTTTTTTATATCTAGGATCTGCTTTCAAGAGTTTTGAATTCGTTGACAATTCCTTTACATATCCTATTGTTAACTTGTTTTTTATGATAACATTAAGTAATTCATCA
>DAHXLV010000006.1 GCA_027365815.1 Microcaldota archaeon | reverse complement strand
GATACGGTCTTATTTGAGAAGCAATACGAGATTGGTTACCCTGTTAGGACGAGCGGAGGATCTTACATAGCTGACATGCAGAAGAGTACAGGCAAATCAACTGGTTCCCGATTGATAAGGCAACCAGGATAATGCTCACCTATGGCGGAGGGGGCCTTATGGCATTCTCACTTGCGACAGAATCTCTTAGCATTACCGAGCTCCCGATACCGGATAGCATAAGGGCAGTTATAGCAGGCACTGGAATTGCGACGTTTTTGCTCGGAGCGTCAGCCAGGATCGCAAAGTTCGCAGTTTCCATGACCGAAGGTGCGGAGAAGAGCATAGAGAGGCTGCATGCAAAAGCGAGAAGGGCCCGCATACAGAAAGAGAAAAGCGAGCGGAGGATCGAGAGGGAGGAGTTTCAATCGCTGACCGTGATCGTGGAGGAGGACCACACATGAATGCTCTCTTCAGGTAACTTCAGATCCATTTTATAGTGTATACCAGCGTTTTGCCATCCGTTGCGACTTTTGCGCGTGCAGCGTCAACCTGCACAGCAAGAGAGGCTGCGGCCTCCGGGGATAGGTGGTGGCGCTGCAAGTATCTGTAGTCTCTGAAATCAATGCTCTTCTCGGGCTCTGGGCTTGGCGCTTTCCCGTCGTTGTCCCCCTTGATGTTATCTCCGGTCGGCTCCTTCCTCAGCTTAGGCTCTGCGGGTTTGCGTGTGGTTCTCATCATGATGTCGCCTATACACACATGCTCCGAACGTTTTTATACCTTCTGCTGAGAGCCTGGCGTCAGAAGAGGTGGACCGCCCACCAGCGCATTATCTTCCTAATGCGTATGCGGAAACCGCCGGTGTTCCTCTTTATGTCCTTGACCATCTTCTTGTACAGGACCTTCTCCTGGGCGTCTAGCTTTCCCTCCTTGATTATCTCCTGCTTCTTGCCGTCCACTATCTGCGTCTCCGTCTTGCTGATTATATCTTTCTTTACCATGCTGTACCATTCGTCCAAGGAGCTGCCGTTCGTATCCTTGTCCTTCAGTATGGCCAGCATGTCTGACATCATTATCTTTCGCTCGTGGTTGGTCTTGTACTCGTGGAGGAGGGGCATCATAGCCGCCTTGTCTACGATCCTGGATATGTCAGCGAAGGAGTACCCCATCGTGGCCCTAGCCAGCCTGCCATAGTCAAGCCAGCCTTTCGGCTTGTTCCTCATCTCGAACTTTATGAGGTTGGCCCTGGCCCGGTAATTCGGCGGTTTCAGGTATATGGCATCGCCGAACCTCCCGGACCTCTTCAGCGCGGGGTCGATGTCCCACGGCTGGTTTGTGGTCCCTATCACGAATATGCCCTCTGGGTTCTCCTCGAGCCCGTTCATCTCAACCAGGAACTGGTTGACCGCAAGCCTCATCGCTGAGCTTTCGCCGCCCTGCGGGCCTTCGCCGCCCCTTTTCGTTCCCATTGCGTCAAGCTCGTCAAACATGATTATGCATGGAGCGTTCTGCCTTGCCTGCTCGAAGACCGCATGCAGGTTCTTTTCGGTGTTTCCGGTATACATGTCCACGATCTGGTTTATCCTTGCAATCAGAACCTTCGCGCCTGCCTCGCCTCCTATGGCGCTTACTATGAGGGTCTTGCCGTTTCCTGGCGGACCGTAGAGTATGAGTCCGAGCCCCATCTTCTTTCCATACTTCTTGAACAGGTCAGGCTTCTGTATCGCCAGTACCACATTCTCGTATAGATACTTTTTTACGTCGTCCAGGCCTATGACGTTGTCGAACTTTATCTTCGGCTCGCTGAATGCCAGCTTCTTTATCTGCCCTTCCTCTATGACCGTGCCCTGCTTCTCGTACGTCGGCGGCTTCATCCCCACGGATTTCTTGCCTGTTTCGGGTGTATGCCCCGACTCCATGCTTATGAGCGAGTCTATGTGGGCGATCCTGCTCTTCGCCTCGGCGTAATCAGGGTTGTTCGCTAGCGATTTATCGTACCAGAAGCGCGCCCCGAGGAAATCATTCTTGCTCTCCAATATGTCCCCGATGAGGAGCGGCGCATCTGCGCTCTTCGGCTGCAGCTTGAGCACAAGCTCCAGGTCTTTCTGCGCGGAGTCGTAATCGTGCATTATTCTGTAGGTCAGGGCCCTGTTGAAGAAAGCGTCTGCATACTTGCCGTCTATCTTGAGCGCCTCGTTGTATTCCGAGATGGCCTCCTGGAACTTGCTGGCCTCAAAAAGCGAGTTGCCCTTGCGCCAGTGCTCCTTGGCCGCGTCATTGACCTTCGGCGGCGGGGCTGGTTTGGGGTCAGCGGCAGGGTTCTCGCTCAAGCAATCACACTTTGTACGATAATCCTATTAACCACATATATTTATTGCTTCGCAGGACGGCTGGGTCATTTCTTCTTGTGCTCCTCTTTCGACCTGAGGAATGCGCCTGCCATGGCGTTGCCAACGGCCCATACCAGCGTGCCAAGCAGCATGACGCCCACGCCTGTCCAGATGTAGATTAGCGATCCGGGGTAGTAGTAGTCTCCGTAGAGCCAGACCAGCACTCCCACTATCAGGATGATTATGCCGGCTATGTCCAGCAGCGCCGGAACCTCCATGCTCTTGTACGCACCGGCCATCGAGTCGCCGGCTACCCAGGCTATTATGCCCAGTGCAACCGCCCCTATGCCCGACCATACGTAGGCCATCAGGAAACCGTTGTAGTCGCCGTATAGCCAGGAGAATATGCCGATCAGCACCAGGGCTATGCCCCAGATTGTCAGCCTTGTTGAGCGGCCCTTGAATACGAATGTAAGCGCAAGCGCAGCTATGACAGCGGCTGCTACCCCGGCGAGGAGCTCCTCCATCTGCATCGATATGAGAGGGGCTGCGGGTGTCGCCTGCACCGTGGTTGTTGTGGGTGACACGTGCGGCGTGGTGCTTGTCGGGGCAATGGTGACGTTGGTGGAGTTCGCCGGCGCGGCTATCGTTGATGTTGAATTCGGCTCGGATACGATCAGGTTGATCGTAGTGTTCCTTGCCGATGGGTCGTCTCCAGTTGCCCGGAGCGTTATCGCATAGTATCCCTTTGGAGTTGAGGGGGACACGCTTATCGTTATGTTGCCCTTGTATGTTGGGTTGCCGTAGGTCTTGCTGAGGGTGGTGCTGATGCCCTGGGATAGAAGGCGCTGGTTGTCCGTGACCGCCAGGGTGGTGCCCCATGTGCTTCCGCTTGCCAGGTTTACGCTGTAGTTAAGCCTTATCGAGCCGCCGTTGTACATAGTTACGTTGTATCTCTGCACGCTTATGCTGGAGGTGCCGTAACCGTATTGGGCTGAGGCGAAGCCCGCGAGCAGGACAAGCATAAGAGCCGCAGCAACATATCCCCTCATCCTATCACGCTTCCATATATGATTGAAATTATAAAAATCTAGCGGCTGGCGTAGTTGTTAGTGAACGCTATGCTGGTGTAGCTGAAGTTCGCGCCCATGCCGCTGTAGTCGTATGTGTTGTTGTCAAGCGGGAACCACGCGACCAGGTGCGGGAGGTCGACCGGCAGGCCGCCTATGCCCTCGTTGTATAGCGTTGTCACCTGGAGCGGGGACAGCGACGCGTTGTAATACTGGAAGTTTGATATGTACTGGTAGTACTGGCCGGAGACCGACAGGTTGATCAGCGCGGATAGTATGCCAGGCGGTCCGTCGTATATCCTGTTGCCGTTCAGGTAGACGCTGGTGCTTACCGAGCTGTTCGGCTGCACACCCACCGTTATAACCATCGAGTACCATACGCCTGGCGAAAGGTTGAGGCTGTATGAACCGTACTGGCCGCCGTTTGACGCGGCGTAGAAGCGCTTCTTAAGGTAGAACCAGCTTGACGAAGTGCTGCTGTTCGTCGATATGGAACTTGATAATGAAGCCTTGCTGGAGCTGGTGAACATCCCCACGTATTCCGGCTGGCTGCCGCTGCACTGCCCCTGTAGCGTAGGCGGCTGGCTGCGCGAAACGTGGCACCCTGAAAGTATTGTGGCGTTCTCGAGAGTTATCGTGGTTGTCGCAGCTATTGTGGAGGACGCAGGCGGCGCGGTGCCCATCGAGTAGGATGCTGGGCTCAGCCCATAGTAGTAGACGCTAACGCCTATGTAGAAGAATGACCCGGCTAGCACGAAAATCGGTATCACAAAGATCATGTTGAGGGGCGTCTTGCTGGATTTGGGCGGCTGTGATGGCGCCACATAGTCGTCGAATTTCGGAGCCTCTATCCTGTCAGGTATGCCCCCTCCGTCTGCCATGCTAGTGGATTGAAGTGCGTTTATAAAAGCTTTTTGATGACTCGCTCATCTGCGCTCAAGCAGCGTGGCCTCAATTACGCCTACCAAAGTCGGGTCGTACCCTTCCGTCGTCGGTATCCTTGTATCTGTATGCCTCAGCAGCGGCTCGCTCCTTACGCTTAGCTTTCTTAGCGCCCTGCGCTCATCTGTTTCAGATAGCTCTTTCGGCTTATCCGGCATTGGCAGGTGGTGGACCACCGCCCGCCTCCTTTCATCCGCATGCTGGAGCACTGCGCGCATTGCGGGGGTGAGCTCTACACCGGTTACGCTTGTTTTTGTTATATCTGCGGCCATGTTATCGCCTTCGTTATCCCTGCAACCCGACATGATTAAAAAGCTTTCTGATTTTTTTGTTAAGCGGAATTCCCGCCTGTTTCGCAGCGCGGAGAAGGATGATGCATCATTGCCGACGACAAAATAGAGTGGGTCCGGGGAGAATCGAACTCCCGGTCTTTACCTTGTGAAGGTAACGTCTTACCATTCGACCACGGGCCCCAATAGGATTCCACTGAACAGCTTATAATCTTTTCCGAGCAAATAAATAGGAATAGGATGCGCTATTATACTGGTAGGGGGGACGGTGGGGAAACAGACACGATGGGCTTCGGTCGAATATCGAAAGGCACACAGATAGCGAACCTGCTGGGCGACATAGATGAACTCAACAGCGCTATCGGTGTATCGGTTACCAATACAACAGACGAGCGTGTGTCCGGCATAATGAAGACGTTGCAGGACAAGCTATTCAAGGCTGGTGCCGATGCTGCATCTAGCGGCACAAACGAGGGGGCGAAGAGGATAACAGCATTAGACGTGAGGTGGCTTGAGGAGCAGACCGATGATATAGGGGCAAAGGTGCCTGACCTCAAGAAGTTCGTGCTGCCCGGAGGATCAACCCCGAGCGCATATCTGCACCTCGCCAGATCGATTGCAAGGAGGGCTGAGAGGTCTGCGGTCTCGCTGTCGGAGAAGCAGAGACTGAACCCGAACCTGCTGGCGTTCCTGAACAGGGCATCGTCTCTGCTGTTTGTATGCGCACTTTACATGAATAAGAAGGAGGGCGTTGAAGAATCCCACCCGACTTATTGAATCGTTTATTTCTTGTACCGGTAGTAGCTTACCGCCTTGCCTGGCTCTGGCCTACAAGCTATTTAGAGAAATTAAAGTATTCCCTGAACTTCTGGGTGGTCTCCACCTTCTTGCTGCGCCCTTCTCTTGTCGTCCTGACGAAATCGTTGTCCAGCAGCTCCTTCATGTATTCGTAGACGGTGCTCCCGAAGGCCTTGACCAGCGAGCTCTGCATCATTGGCTCGTTCTTGCTCACGTAAGCGAGTATCCTCAGTGCTCCCTTCGATAGGTCTGGCTGGCCGGCCACGCTGCTGACCTTGCCGGCGTATTCGTCCCTCAGGCTGAGTATGTACTTGTCGCCTATCTTCACCACGCATATGGAGCTGTCCCTGTTCTTGTAGTCTTCCATAAGCTCGTCGGCGATCTTTTTCACGTAGCCGATAGACGCTATGCCTGCTGTTGCGGCCAGCTCGTCGGCGCCCATGGCCCTACCCGATGCGAAGAGCGCGGCCTCGATAAGCTTAAGCTGCTCCTTTCTCTCTTGCCCTTGTCCTTCCCTCAACCTTCACACCATCTATAAGCTTGATTATTATCTCGTCGAAAAAGCGCTCCTGCATCACAGCGATCCGTCCCTCATGCGCAAGGAATAGTATTGGGACGAACAGGTCGAGCATCACATCCTCTGGGCTCGCGTAGCCCTTTGCTATCGCCCCGAACGTTGTGAGGCCCTCCCCATCAAGCGAGGCCTTTATCGCCATGTGGACCCTTTTCATCTTGTCTTCTATGTCCACCTTGTCAACGGCGAAGTTTATGGGAGCGATCTCCCGCTCGTGCTCCACCATTCGCTTCTCCTCCATTTTCATCGCGTCGTTTAGCGCGTCGAGCAGCTCCTCCAGGGTCACCTTTCTCTTTGGCTGCATCCTGGCCCTCGGGACCAGTTGCTCCACCTCCGGCCTTACCCTCTCCTGGGCGGCTATTCCCTCTTCCGGCGGCGCCTCTTCCACCATGCTGAATATCGATATTGTATCGCTCTTCATTCGCAGCAGTATTGAAGCGGCAAGGATTATGTTTGCCGGTATCCTTAGCTCTAGCACCTTCATGCGCTTTATCGCCGACAGGTACCCGTCGACGACCTTGACTATGTCGATGTCCCATGGATCCAGTTTGTTCGTAGCAACAAGCTCTATGAGTACCTCCCTCCAGGTAGCGTTCTGCACAAACTCCGGTAGGTCTAACTCGCGGTAGGCTACCGCGGTGGTCGTCTCAACTGTCGCCATGTGAATTTATATGCGACAAAAAGTTTTATAAACCAGTCAGGGAAATGCGAGTTGTGGAATGCAGCTATACTGAGGCCCCAGGGAGTTTCCTATAATTATTGATGAGTTCGCCAGCGGCAGCGCTTATACCTCTGTTCCTTTCCACCGCGTCCTCAACCCTCTTTATAGTTAAACGATAATCGGTGCTGGACGTGATTATCTCCCGCCTGACCTGGTCTGGCAGCGGGGCGCCCTTGCTCTCAGCCAGCGCGTACACCAGCTCCCTGATGTAACTGGGCATCCTTGGTAACAGCTTTGCGATACGGGAAAGGTCCTTCTCGTTAGACACAGGAGGTATCACCTCTAGCGGCTTTGTCCTATATATAAAATCATCCTGGTATGCTTTTTCTAAGCTGTCGTCATGCAGCATGCTCTTTATCTTCGGAAAGCTTTCCGGGTCGCGCAGCAGCATGCCCATGAATTCAGGAAATGAAAGTCCAGATTCCACTAACGCCTGCGCCATGGCAAGCTGAGGCATGGAGTACGTCCTATCAGCCACGTCCCAGGCCAATGAGCTGGCATCCACAAGGCGCATGAATTTATTGAGCTTGTCAATAGTAACACCATCCTTTGATGGGCTCTCCGCCTCCGACACATATGACTTGAGCGCGTCTACATTCTTGTCCGCCATCGCGCGCACCTTGCTTAGCACAGATAGCGCTGTTCCGATACTCTCGGAGCCGCTGCCATAACTGGCGATGTACGTTACATACGAACCTATGAACTCTGCCAGGGATTCGTGCATTTTCGCCTTATTCCTCCCTACCAATATTGGCGATGTAATATTGTCGGTTAACGCACGCTGTATGAGCTCGTGGCCAAGCTCGTGCCCTATTATGGCGGCGACCCTCACGCCACCAGTGTTTGCATGCCCATTCTGCCCTTCCAGCTTCCATATCTCGAACAGTTTACTGTCTACAAAAGCGATGGTGTTGTCCTCCCGGCCGTCGCCCTGGTAGCCTGCTGTTTCTCCTCCACTGTAAAACAGCGAATTTCCATGTATATTGAATTCGTACGAGGGCTCCTTAAGCTCCACCCCAAGCGAACCCTTGGCCAGTGCGTTTACTAGCAGAAAGAGCTGGTGTGATGTATGCATCACATAATCTTTATAGCGCACGTATTCCTCGCTCTGCCTGTCTATCTCAACTTTGGCAGGCCTCTCGAACACCTCATGCTTCGTGTGCGGCAGAACCTCTTTCTCCTTGCTTGCGAATGCCACCCAATTACCCAATTGTATTGGGGCGCTCCAGATATATAAGCCTTTTTGGCCTTACGTTTGTCGTCTATGGGATACGGCGATGTCAAGCGCCACCTCCACCTTGCCTGGGGAATAGTTCCTTACTATCCTAAAGGAATTGAGCCTTGCCGAATATCCATGCGAGTTCGCGTGTTCCCTAACTGCTGCAGCAGCTTTCTTTTTTGCATCGATGCGGTCAGCCAGCATATAGAGGTGGATGGTGGCGCTGCGCTTGCAGCAGTTCACCGCCTCGTCCAGGAATTCCAGGCTGTCCTTCGGGAGTGGCATGACCACCCTGTCGGCGAATTTTGGGTAACGCCGCGCTACCTCCCTGACGTCCCCCAGCACCGCGGTTAGGTTCTTCACCCTGTTTATCATTATGTTCCCGCACATCGCAGCGTATGCATCATTGTTCAGCTCTATTGCGACGACGTTGGCATTTGGGTTCAGCTTCGCTATTTCTATGGCGAAGGGGCCCACCCCGGCAAACATCACCATGACGTTCTCCTTGCCCTTGCGCATTGAAATCGAGGATATCCTGCCGCGCTCGAATGCCAGCCTGTTTGAGAAGAAGCTCTTCCTTACGTCGAAGACAAACCTGCACCCGTTTTCCCTGTAGTCTGCGGTGTACCTCCTTGCACCGGCAATATACCTGAGTCTGCGCACCCTGTACCTGCCGCTCACAGGGCCTGCCTTCGCCAGGACCGTGCTGACGCTCTTGTGCCCTGATAGTATCTTCCCGGCTATGCGCTTCCCGGACGCGGTGGCCACCCCTTCGAGGTCTACGACGGCTATGTTGCCGAGTATGTCGTATCCTGGCGTTTTTCTCCTCTTTTTCACCGCTACCACATTCCAATCAGTCATTTGACAAGCTTTTTAACCTTTGCAGTTATAACATTATGTGGAAATACGACATAGCTGTCGCTATGCAAAACGCGTTTTCAGAGGGATATTGTGTTCTTCGTCGTAAAGGTGACATCCGGCCAGGAGAAGATAGCGGCGAGCATGCTGCAGAACAAGCTGAGCAAGGAGCAGCTGCAGATCTACTCCATAATAGTCGTGGAGGGCATGCGGGGTTATATAGTGGTCGAGGCCGAGGACGAGATCACCGTCAGGACGTTCATAACCAAGGAGCGCAACATACGCGGCATACTGCCGAAGCCTCTCAGCGAGGCAGAGGTGGACAAGCTCCTCGAGGTCAAGAGCTACGCCCAGGAGATACACAACGGGGACACGGTCGAGTTCACCTCCGGGCCGTTCAAGGGATACAAGGCGAAGGTGCTGCGTGTCGACGACGTCAAAAGCGAGATGACGGTAGAGCTCATGGACGTCGTGGTGCCCATACCGATAACAACAAAGATAAATACGGCAAGGATAATACAGAAAGCGCAGAAGTGAGATATCATGGCAGAGACAACTATAGCTGGAATGGTGGAAGGAGGGAAGGCGACGGGAGGCCCGCCCCTTGGCCCGGCGCTCGGACCGCTCGGGGTGCCGATAAACGACATAATAAAGGAGATCAACGAGAAGACAAAGCAGTTTGACGGCATAAAGATATCCGTTAAAGTGATCGTCGACACAACAACGAAGAAATTCAGGGTGGAGGTGGGCGCACCGTCGGCCAGCGCGCTCATCCTCAAGGAACTCGGCGTCCAGTCCGGGGCGAAGACGAAGGAGGAGACGATAGGCAACCTGAGCATAGACCAGGTGAAGAAGATCGCGAAGGCGAAGGAGTCGTCAATGTACGGCAACGATATGGCGCAGCGGGTAAAGCAGATACTCGGGACCTGCAAGAGCATGGGCGTCAAGTGCGAGAACGAGGACCCGAGGGTCATAATAAGGAAGATAGATGCCGGAGAGATAAAGATAGCATAGTTGCATAATCGCAAAGTTTTACCAACATTTTGCACCTTTTCACTATGTATTTATATCTGGAAAGCGCTTGTTATTTTAGATATTATGGCTGGCAATAACGTTACTAAAGCCCCTGCACAGGTGGCCCGTGCGCTGCAGAGTAACCTGCATGATGGGATAGGGACAGTGAGAAAGATTGTCAATGCTGACAGCATGCAGGAACGCGTAGAGATGGCGAAGTCTGCTGCAAAGGCTGCGAGGGAAAGGGTGGAGAACTATGCGGGGCGCGTTACCAGATATGCTATAGATGTTGGAAAGAAGGTAGTCGAGGGGCTCGGACGGATAAGGTTCCCGGAGCCGGCTGCGACGAGCTCTTTCGTCAAGATAGACCCTGCGCCGTTTTCGGCAAGCTATGACAGGCAGCAGGCACCTAGCCTTTTCGGAAGCGTCCCCATAAAGGTTTCCGCGGACGTGCTTGGCGCAGGCATATTGAGGGATGCTTTTGAGGCTTCGAAACAGCTCGTAAGGACTGGCAACGTTCCTGAGCTGTACAGCGCAGCAAAGCGCAGGATAGCGGCAGAGATCGGAGCGCTTGACAAGGCAAGCTCCAGTGTTGCGCTCGCGCAGGTGAAGAATTCACCCCAGGCAGAGCCTTTCAGGGCCGCTCAGGCGCCTACAAAGCCGGCGGAGAGCCTCTTCGGAAGCAAGCCGATAACGAGATCTGCCCTGAATGCTCTGGGGAAGAAGATGAAGGGGATGTGGCCGAAGCTTAACAACAAGAGCCAATTTGTCGATATCACGCCTGCAGCGGCGCAGGCCGCTGCCAACCAGGCAGCACGCCCCCAGGAAACCCGCCCCGCCATGGCAGAACCAGGGCAGAGGGCTTCGACGGAAAGGATGCGCGTGGTTGAATATCAAGGAAGGAGCCAGCTGAGCATCTACAACCCTGTGACCGGGGCGTCAGACGGGAGGCCGCTGCGCTACGCGGGGCGCGACGCGACTGGGCGTGCCGTAGCGTTTGACAGCGACGGATCCAGGGTTCTTGCAGTGAAGGCCAAGGGGAGCATGAGGCGGAGGCAGATCCGCGATGCCGTTAGCATGTTCAACCCTGTGACAAGCGCAGGCAGCGTATACCTTTCAGGTGCCGGAGCCGGAGGGGTATTTTACATTGATAGGAATGGGGAGAAGAGGCACCAGCGTGCAGGAATGCCAGCACCCGTTACCATAATTCCATCGGACGAGCCAGGCATGGACTCCGTTCCCGAGAGCCCAAGGAGAGCGGAAAAGAGGAATGCAGCAACCGAAGATGATATGATACGCGCGAGATATGCGGCTGTGGGTGCGGTGCAGGAGCTCGGCAAGGAGGCTATCGCAACCCTGGAGCTATCAGACGCGCAAAAGAAGCTGCTCGAGATAGGTTCGCTTAACGACAATAGGCTTGCCTCAGGAGACAGTGAATGGGAGGATCTTCTGGCAAAATACCACAAGTACCTTGAGACGCTCGGCAGGCTTACCCAGACGCTAAGAAAAAGCCAGCAGAGCGAGTTGAGTGTCCCGGGATATGCTTAATCCTGCCTTTCGGCCCTTATGAGCGTCTTTATCTCCGAGGTCAGCCTTCGCATGCTGGCGAACTCATTGGCCTCATCCTTAGACAGGGAGCCTGAGCTCTCCTTTGAGGACAGCCCTTTCTCTATGTCCTCTATGAACCTGAGCCATTCGTCGGCGTCTTCCCTTGTCAGCTCTAGCACGGCCTTGTTCGTGGCGAACAGGTCTAGTACCTTGAGCAGCTTCTGATTGTCCGTTATGTCCTCGTTGCGCTGGAGCCTGCCCCTGATGTGCTCCCTCAGTTCACGTATGTCAGCTGTGCTTACCTGGCTGTTGATGCTAAGAGTCTCGCCGAGCGTACCTACGAAGCCCAGTATCGCGCTGTGAAGCCTTGAAAGGAGATCACCTATCGAAAGCCCCCTGACATCGCTCGTCATTAAAACACAATTTCTATTGATAAATATGTTTAAATACCTGCATTTCTTATGATAATGGTCAGTGATTCACGTGGAAGAGCACAGGCTCATAAAAAACATTGTGTTTAGGCTTGTCCGACGTCATATCGCTGGGTCTACGATGAACTCCGCGCTCAACGCGGTGAGGGACATCAACGGCAGGGGCATGAGGACGACCCTCACAGTCCTGAACGAGCACATCAACGACCAGATAAAGGCGAGGTACAATGCCAACACCTACACACAGATGGCCAGGCAGATATCCAGGCTGCACCTTGATTCATCGATATCCGTAAGGTTAAGCCAGCTGGGCTACACCCTTGGCAGCGGATCGGCAGACAGGCTCCTTGACGGCGTACTCGATGCTGCGAAAGCGGGGGGCTCAACGGTTTGGCTAGAGAGCGGGCTTGGGGTGACTAACGACGAGCTCATCGCAGTCTACAAGGACAGGCTATCGAGCTATCCGGATATAGGCGTTGAGATACCGATATCGTATTACAGCAGGATGGACGGCATAGCCAGATCGATAAGGCAGAACAGCAAGATACGCGTCACTTCGCACTCTTACATGGCGGAGAATGCCAAGGGGAGCGGCAGGAAAGCCGAGAAGGGCATGCTGGACAGGTATATGGCAGCGATATCGATGCTGATGAAGAGGAGCCCCAAGCTCTGCATCCACGAATCGAACGATAGGCTGATGGCCAGGATAGCTTCGAGGAGCAACGGCCACAAGAAGGATTTGACATTCGGGATTCCATTCGGCTACAGCGCGCACAAGATGAGCAGGCTTGTGAGGATGAAGGTCAACCTGGACGTTTACGTGCCGTACGGCAAGGACTGGAGCGCGTACGCCATATACGGGCTTGCTAGCGACAGGCTGAAGGGCATCGCCACCACGCTGCTCGACGGCGAGAAAAGCGATATCAATGGCTGACAATAAAAACAATGGCAGGGAGGTTAGCCTTGTTACAGGCGGCACGACTGGACTTGGCCGTGAGGTCATAAAGAGGCTCATCATAGCGGGGCACGAGGTGCGCGCGCTGCTGAAGGACCCGCCAGACATGTACCAGGACTGGAAGAAGCTGCCGCCTGGCTGCAAACCGTATGTGTGCGACCTCACCTTGAAGAACAAGGATGAGGAAAGGAACCTCGAAGCGGCCTGCGCAGGCGTCGACTACGTGTTCCACCTTGCAGGAGCGACATTCAACGCAAAGTTCAGCTACAACCAGCTGGTCGACACCAATGTCATAGGCACCGAGAACCTTCTCAAAGACATAGTGAGGATGAATGAGAACGCCGGGTCGCCGGTCCACCTCATATTCGCAAGCACGACCACCGTTTACGGGTACAGGAGGCCGGGGGACACGCTGAACGAGACCTCGGAAGAGGCGCCCTCCAGCCACTACGCGGAGAGCAAGCTGATGGCCGAGCACCTGATACAGAGTTTTGCAGAGTCCCACAAGGAGCTTTTCTACACGATATTCAGGATAGGCACCATCTACGGGCCAGGGTACGAGGCGCCGCACTTCTTCAAGGCCTTCAGGCTGGTGAAGGAGCAGAAAATGCGCTACATAGGAAAGGGCACGAACCACCTGCCGCTCGTAAAAGATCG
>DAHXLV010000003.1 GCA_027365815.1 Microcaldota archaeon | reverse complement strand
TTCCAATATAATGAATTGCCTTGCACGCTGTGGTAGAGGACATACTTCTTATCCATTAGGTGAGCCCCTGGTTAAGTCCCCTCTACAGCACAGGGGCCAGGGTCGTTGTTCAGAAGAAAGGAGTGTACGAGCACGCGCTTGTCGAGGGGTTCAGGCTGGCGCGCGGAGACATACTGGTTGCGATAGACCCCGACGGCACATACTCCGTCGACGGGCTCAAGAAGATCGTGGATTACATAATTGAGCACAAGGAGTACGCATATGTCGGAGGCGACAGGCTGGATTGCAGCTCAGACGCCATGCCTCCTTCGATAAAGCTTGGCAACAGGCTTTTCGGGGCGCTCGCATCGCTGCTCATGATGCAGGGCATGCGCGATACCTTCAGCGGCTCCTTTGCCATGCGCAGGAAGGCATACGAAACGATAAGGGGCATGGACGGGTATGTCGCCGGGCCTACGATATTCCAGATGGCGCTTGCACGGAAGGGCTTTAAAGTGGGGTGCATCCCTATAACCTACAAGCCCAGGCGCGGCTCCAAGCCCAAGACAACCAACGTAAAGCAGCTCTTCGCGTTCAAGCTCGTGTGGAACATGGTTGTCGGACGGTTCCGCCCCATAATGTGATCGATTGAAGATAGCGTTCATTTCCGATGCCGCATTCCCGTGGCCTGTCGGCGGCGTCGAGCAGACTGAGAGGCTGGAGGCGGAATACCTGGCAAAGTCCCACGATGTGCATTTCTTTTCGTTCATCTGGAAGGGCATGAGGCGGGAGTTCACAGACAAGGGCATACACTATCACTGCTCGCACTACCTGACCGACAGCGAGTTCTACAGGCACAAGAGAAGGTCGATCCGCGAGGCATTCATCTTCTCCATGGTCGCATGGCGGATATTCTCGGACAGGTTTGACGTCGTGCAGGTCAATGCATTCCCATACCTGCACCTGCCTGTGGTGAAGCTCTACTGCAGGATCACGGGCGCCAAGCTGATAATGGACGTTGCCGAATACTGGGGGCGCGACAGCTGGAAGGGCTATCTAGGGGGCGTTCTCGGAGGCGCCATGTCCGACTACACGAACTGGACGCTGTCTGGCGCAGATGCATACATAGCAAACCCAGGCAGGGCATGCGACGGCCTGATCTCGATAGGGATCCCACGCCGGAAAATCAACCAGTTTACCCCGATACTGGACGACCGCGAGATATCCGCGGTGAATGCGCCGCAGAGGCGCGGCGTTGTGGTGTACATGGGCAGGCTGATAAAGGAGAAGAGGTTCGACAGGTGGATCGATGCAGTAAAAAAGGCCTCGCTGAGAGACCGCAGCATCAGGGGCGTAATAGTCGGAGACGGCCCTGAAAGGGAGCACATACGCCACACGGTATCCGCGCTTGGGCTTTCCGGCGTGATCGAGCTGCGCAGGTATTATCCGAAAAGGAGGGATGCCCACAGGGTGCTGAAAGGAGCATCGCTGTTCCTGAACATGTCAGAGAGGGAGGGGCTCAGCGCAACAGCACTCGAAAGCATCGCGCTCGGCACTCCTGTGCTGCTGCCTAGCTACTCGCCCATACCGTCCATAGTGAAAAGCATGTGCGTAGTGCGCGGCAAGGACAGCATGGCCGACTGGATACTGCGCATAACGCGCTCAAAGAGCAAGCGCCGCTTCATAAGGAACGAGAGGAAACTGGACAGCTTCCGCGCCTCTGGCATACCGTCATTCTACAGGAGGCTGTTCCGCAAGCTATCAATCGGCGCCTCAGATTAAAATGCATCTGCCAAGCTATCGCGGCCTTGCCAATGCTCAGGCATGCCGCAGTTACATATTCTTTGCTATAGCACCGATGTAGGATATCACGAAGGCGATTACAGCCCAGTAGAACCATGCTCCGCCGGCGGTCACGATGAGGAAGGCGATCCCGATGAACATCAGGAAAGACCATGTCCTGTCACCCATACCCCTGCCGTCGCTTGGCATGCGCCCAGTCATGACGCCTATGCTCAAGAAGAAGAGCACAATCGCCGCTATCAGGGCGAACGCGGCAACAAACGGCCCAAAGAACTGGGTCGATGTAAGCCACGCTCCTGCCGCACTACCGCTGCTGTACCACGTGTATCCCACATATAGGTAGAGCAATGATGCGATGAGCATCAATACTCCTCCGCCTACTGCTGCCATAGAATTTTTCTTGGCCATGTGGTCGTCACTGCTAAGAGCATCAATGCATAAGTTTTTAAAGGTATGCACCCAGCATCAGGGACCAGGCAGCCAGGTGAATTGTGCATGGGCCGGGCTGGCCATCGAAACAAAAAGAAAAAAAAAGAAAAGGAAAGGCGTAAGATTACGCCCTTTCCTTCATTGAGAAAGCCGAGCCAACTGTCGACAGGATAAATCCTATCACGACCAGCCACATCCAGCTTGTTCCCGCTGTCATCAGGAGCAAAGCTATTGCCGCTGCCCATGTGATTTTCGCTGCCATTCCAGAAGTCCTTCCTCCCATTCCCGCTAGGTTAGCGAAGCTAACAAGGAATACTGCTATCGAAGCCAGTATTGCTATCGGGTAGATGAAGGGCAACCAGAGGCTGGCTACACCTGTATTCCAGGCGCTTAGAGCGCTAGAGTATCCCGTGCTTCCTGCATTCAGGAGTAGGGCTGCCGTGACTAGGAAGAAAATCCCTCCTAGGAACTCTAGGCCAAAGGCGCCGTATGCGATTCCTTTACCTCTTGCCATCTTATCACCGTATAAGCCTTCAAAGGAATGTTTTTAAATCTAACTGATACCGCGGTATCCTGACGTAGCACCCAATGCGCAACGCTTCCGCTATTTGGCAATGCCCAGGGCAGCTGCGGTGCGCAAGCTATTTATTACTTGCGTTCCAATATAATGAATTGCCTTGCACGCTGTGGTAGAGGACATACTTCTTATCCATTAGGTGAGCCCCTGGTTAAGTCCCCTCTAAGACTAGTAGTAAAACACGAGATTCTCAGCGACAGCGAGGCGCGCAAAGTATCGAAGAAGTTCAAGACCCCACTGGACAAGTTCCCAAAGATGCTGGATACGGATCCGCAATCGATGAAAATAGGGGCTAAGCCAGGCCAGCTGGTCCTGATACACAGGAAGGACCCTACAGGAGATTATGAGTACTACAGGTATGTTACAAGGAAGATGTGATTGATTGGGCGAAAACCACGACCTGCTGGAATCCTATCTGAGCAACACCTCGATAGTCCAGCAGCAGATAGACAGCTACAACCGCTTCATCAACATAGGCCTCCAGAAGATAGTCGAGAGCCAGGCCAACATAGAGCCCGAGGTGTCGGACTTTGCGATAAGGCTGAACAGCGTGAGGCTTGGGTCGCCAGTCGTGATAGAGTCTGACAGCTCTTCAAAGAGGATACTCCCAAACGAGGCGCTGGCGAGGAACCTGACATACAGCGCGCCGATATACCTGACGTATA
>DAHXLV010000049.1 GCA_027365815.1 Microcaldota archaeon | reverse complement strand
TCAACCCTTGGGATTACGGCTCCGATACGAACTTCACAGCCGGGCTGCTCGCCTCGATATTCGCGGAGTTCATTTATGCGGTGCTGTTACTCTGTGTTTTTTCTGAGAACGCACTTGTGCATAAGGTGTTCAAGGATCCTGTCGTGGAGCCGCATAGCGACTCGTTGTATTTCAGCAGGGCCAGGTTGTAGTAGCAGTAGCTTTGCGGCGTCGTGTTGAGGTACGGAAGCACAGAGGTGACATTGCTGATTCCGAAGAACTTCGTGCTGGACTGCAGCATGTAGTATATCAAGCTGCTGTTGTACACCTGCGGCAGGTAGCCGCAGTAGCTCGCCTTCCTCTGATATATCGCGCTGCTGTAGTAACTCTTGTAGCTGCAGTCTCTGTACATGCTGGAGTTGCCTATGAGCTGGCAGGTCTTCAGGTCGGTGAATCCCTGCGCGTTTGCCACCGCATAGGCGCAGGATGACACATATGGCTCGCCAAGGCTGCTGCAGTAGGCTGCGTTCATGTCTTTAGATCCGATTGCGGCGACGCACTGCGCGTATGACGCATTCTGCCCAATCACGCTTCTGCACACGCTCTCGTTGTCCTCCTCGAGCGCGATGTTAGAGACGCAGGTGCCCTGCGAGCTCTGGGGCAGGTAGCCGCATACGGAAGCGTTCCTCGTGAGGTTCGCCAGGCTTATCAGGCACGACTCCCTCTGCTGCGATACCACTATGCCGTTGCACCTGCCGAGGGGTGTCTTCGAGGACGTCACGACAAGCATCGCGCCCGCTATTATTATTAGCAGCACGGTTATGCCAGCTAGGGCCACCATCCTCTGCCGCGGCGTCGTCTCTATGCTCTGCCTCGTCCGCTGTTTGCTTTGAGCCTCCACGCCATGCGGGTTGAGCCACGACATCATAATCAGATCTCGTTTATCGAGAACACCTTGAAGCCCTTGTTCGTTATCTCATAAGGCGCGAGGGAGAGGCTGTGCTTAGATCCGCGCATCTTCACGACCTCTATGCTGAATACGCGCTTGTTCTCCTCCACATTTTGGTACATAACAATGGTGCCATCGAATATGAAAAACTCAGGGCTGAACACCATGTCGCTTGTGTTTGTATACGGGAGCTCCATTGTGAGGAAGCTGTTCACGCCAAGCTTCCTCAGGTTCAAGGAGAGAGCGAGCATGTACTTCCTGTAGAGTGATTGGCTGCCGAACATCAGCTTTATAAGTGACAGGGAGTCTATGACCACGCACTTTGCGTTGTTGGCCCTTATGATGTTCTCTATGCCCGATATGACATTTCCGAACGAATATGTCTCAGAGTCGCTGCCTATCTGTATCCTAGTTGCGACATCCTCACCGCCTATCACCAGCGCCCCGCTCGATATGAGCCCGTCTATGTCGGAAAATGCGGGGAACGCGCGCTTGAAGTTGTTTATCACAACCGATTCCTGCTCCTCCAGCGTTATGTATGCGCTGTTTATGCCCTTCTTGGCATTGTTGTACATTATCTCGAGGCATAGCAGCGTCTTGCCAGCGCCAGGCCCACCGGCGACCACCACCTGGTTACCCAATGGGATTCCTCCATCAAGCACGGAGTCGAGTCCATCTATGCCTGTCGCTACGCGGCCGTTATCAGCTGCGTTCTCATCAGCCATAAAGCACCAACATTAGTTGTATGTTGTTATTTAATAAGTTTGCTGGCAGATAATAGGAATGAAGGGGCATCTATAAGTCTAAATATCTTATAGGCAATTAATCTTGGGGGCTACATGAAGAAGAAACTAATATACATAGGGTTGGCGTTGCTGGTGGTATCTTTCGTGCTGCTCATATCGGCAGGAAGCCTTATCACCTCAACTGCTAGCAGCCTGCTCGCCGAGAAGAACGTCACCGCAGGCGCATCATCTTTCACATATGTGCAGGCAGCGCTTAACAACCAGACCGCCGTCTTCGGCATGGTGACCGCAACACCGGTAAACTTCTACCTGTTCAACAGCAGCGGCTATCTCGCATGGACAAGCGATGTCTACTCAAGCAATTCACCGTCGGGCTACAAGGCCGCGCTCTCTCTTGAGGGCGCCGGGCTCCTGTACGGGTACTCAAACACAAAATCGGCTACAGTGCCGTATGCTGCAGCCATAGATAACGGGACTCCTTTCTACCAGTCAAACACGCTCGCCGGGCTGGTTACAGGGACATATTACCTGGTTGTTGACAACACGAACGGCAGCGCATCTGCCGCCTCCGCAGTTAAAGCAACCGTTGTCTACCCGTCTCCGACTGCGCTGCAGAGCAGCTCCAGTGCCACCGCAAGCACGATAGAGATAATAGCGTCCGGGGCCGGCTTCTTCATACTCCTTATAGCCGGCATAGTGCTGGTGGTCTACGGATTTATAAAAAAGAATCCGATGCTGCCAGGTGTGCAGCCCATCCAGCCAAAGCAGAAGGGCGACATGACAGATGAGCAGATAGACCAGCTGTACAAGAACATTAAAAAGAAGTCTCAGAGAAAGGGAAGGAAGAACACGCAGACAAAGGCGGAGTGACCATGGAAGAGCTCAGGGAGAAGATAGCCGGCGAGATCGCCCTGTCAGACAGCCCCGGCAGCGCAATGAAGAAGTGGCGTGAACTATTCGGCATAACGCAGGTGGAGCTAGCCAAGCAGATCAAGATATCCACCTCAACGATAAGCGACTACGAGAGCAACCGCAGGATGAGCCCTGGGGTGGGCGTCATAAAGAGGTTCGTAGACGCGCTCTTCTCGATAGACGAAGAAAAGGGAAGTACTGTCGTACAGGGGCTGGAGAAGCTGTCGCCGAAGAGGACAGAGGAGAAGTTCTATACAGTCCATGATTTCGCGGCGCCGATAAGCGGCATAGATTTCAACAGGGTGATAGACGGCAAGATAATAGCAAACCCGAGCTACCTGGACTCGGTAAGGCTGTTCGGATACACATCCGTAGACAGCCTAAAGGTAATCCTGGAGATATCCCCCTCGGAATACCCGAAGCTGTTCGGATCGACGCTTGAGCGTGCGTTCCTATTTGACCATGTGTCGACCGGAAGATCGCCCATGGTAGTGATAAGGGTAGCCCCCATAAAGCCGAAGCTGGTGGTGCTCCACGGAATTACGACAATAGACAAGCTCGCGATAAAGATAGCGCAGATAGAGAAGATACCCCTCCTTACGACGAAGCTGGACATGGATGAGATCTACGAGAGGCTGAATAAGATATAAGCCCTGTAAATCGGCATAGCCTGCTGTTGTATAAAGAGAAATTAATTCCGTAGCATGCGCCATCGCGCCCGCAACGCTCTGATTAGCCCCAAACATCGGCGCTTATCCTCTGCGGCGGAATGTTCAACGCTGCCAGGGCATCCTTTGCGGCCTTCACGAAAGTGAGCGGCCCGCAGATATAGCACATCCTCTCTGCAAAGTCCGGCGCGTATTTCTGCACCATGGGCGCGTCCACGTGCCCAGTCTGGCCCGTCCAGCCATCCCCTTCTGCAGGTCTTGTGACCGTAACTGTCATCTTGAGCTTTAGCTGTTTTTGTAGCGCATCCAACTCATCCTCCTTTATTATCTCCGTAGGGAACTTTACGCTGTAGAGCATTATCACATCGGTGGTGGCGTTCACTATCCTCATGTGCCTGAGCATTGACATGAACGGCGCGACTCCTGTCCCGCCAGCTATGAAGAGCACCTTGCTGTCCTTGTTCGGGTCGAACTTGAACTGGCCAGACGGGCCCTTCAGCATGAAAGGGTCGCCTATCTCAACATCGTTGAAGTGCGACCTTCCAAGGTGCTCGCCGTGCGTAGGGTTCTTTATTATGAAAAATTCCATGTTGACCGCTGAAGGATCTGACGCTATCGAAAGCGCCCTAGCCACATGCTTCTCACCAGTCTGCTTGTCTATGCCAGAAAGCATCATGAACATTCCGGGGTCGAACGCGTTCGGTTTCCCGTCCTCCGGCTTGAACCCGATTATGATTACTTCCGGAGTCGCATCTATCTTCTCTGACACGAAGTATTTCCTATCTACAACGGGGTACACGGCCATTAGATTACCTTAATGTACGGCTTTGTCCTCAAGCGCCTCCTTGAGCAGTGCCTGGTAGCGCACCGGCATCCTTCCAGAGTAAAGCCTTGCGCCCTTTTTGTTTATATAAGACGGAAACTTTATATTGTTTTGCGAAATTATCCTGCGCAGCACATCGCCTGCCGTGGCGTACTTGGAATTCTCTATGGAGATTATCTTATCCTTGTCCAGGAACATTGCATAATGCCTGTCGTGCGACTTCAGGAACGCTTCGGAAGCTCCGCTCATGATTGCGCTAGGCCCCGCAATCACATCGGCTCTCTTTTCCCTCCTCTCAAGGACGAATGCTACTATCGCATCCTGCCCCCTTATGTTCTGCAGCGATTGTATTGGGGGGAAGCCGTGCTGGCGCAGCTCGTGCGCCATGCGTTCGCCAAGCCGCTTGAGCTGCTGCCAAAGTATATCCTCTGTCATGTCCGGCAGCCTGAATGACACAAGCAGCACCTCCATGTCCAGGCTCTTTAGCTTCCGAAGTAGGCCCGTGGCCCACGAATCGCTATAACCCTCGGTGTAGAAGGTGTTAACGCTAGGCTTATCAAGGAAAGTGCGCGCTGCAAGAGCTGCCTTTGCAATCGAGCCCAGTGATACGTTCGCCGCAACGTTCCTGTTGCGGTCTGTCGGGTCTATAACCACGAAGTCGCTATTGAACCTTTTTACCACCTCACTGACATTGTGCTTCTCGCTCCCTTTGTTGAGTATATCTATCGCAAGCGGCAGCTTCAGCTCGGCCATCCTCTCTAGCACACCTATGAAAGAGTTGTAGTAGTACACCAGCAGCTCGCAAAGGTACCCGGAAAATCCCTCTATCCTGGCTTCAGCGCCATACACGCTGCGCGCATCAAGAAAAGCCTTAAGCAGCCTCACGTCATTCCTCTGCTTCTGCGATAGTTTTGAATTCACGAATTTGTTGTGGAGCTGGGTGCGGTCCACAGCGCTGCCCATCTCCTCGGCATTGCTTATCTTGAATGCAGGCACTATGTCAGCGGTTGCGGCTATCCCTTTGAGGAACATCCTGGTGTAGGGGTGCTCGGCATACTTTATCTCAAAACGTTCGCCGCCCTTTTTTATCACGCGCTTTGCTATCTTCAGGCCCTCTGCCTCCATCCTTCTCTCATCCATAGTCTTGGGGAATAGCAGGAATATGTCTATGTCTGATGTGCCGCGTATCTGCGTCCCCCGTGCGACCGAACCCACAAGCAGTATGTCGACGTTTCGCGGAGCCTCAGCTTTCAGCCTCCCCATCAGCTCATTGGATCTCTCATTAAGCAGCTCAATCTCGTTTGGCGTCGGCTTGACGTCCAAAAGTACGCGGTGCAGCACCTTCTCTGCGGCTCTTTTTTTGCCCTCTGATAGCCTGCCATTGCCCCTTTTCATCGTATCAATAAGGATATAATAATTAAGCCTTAAATACTTGGTATGTCTACGGGCTCGTAGTATAGTAGTAAAACACGCCCTTCGCAAGGGCGAGTCGCGGGTGCGATTCCCGCCGAGTCCACTGCCTTATTTTGTTGCCGATTCCCGCGCAGGCTTCATCGCCCTTGTCATCCACAGAAGATCATCTACGAATATCTGTAGCAGATCCCCACCGCCAGTCTTCCTAAGAGGCCCGAGCAGCTCATCGTTCTTTATCTCTTTGTTGTTCACCGCCTTCATGATGAACTCCCAAGGTATGTGTATGGGTAAAATGTTGGTGGGAATATCATCATCACCAGCGACAGCATTCCGGTTATCGCCCATACGAACCTCTGGTGCTTAACCAGGCTGAAGGATGAGGCTCCGCGAAACGTCGACATACTGCTTGTGGGTTCGGTCGCACGGGGGACGCA
>DAHXLV010000039.1 GCA_027365815.1 Microcaldota archaeon | reverse complement strand
GCCTTAAATACTTGGTATGTCTACGGGCTCGTAGTATAGTAGTAAAACACGCCCTTCGCAAGGGCGAGTCGCGGGTGCGATTCCCGCCGAGTCCACTGCTTATTTTGTTGCCGATTCCCGTGCAGGCTTCATCGCCCTTGTCATCCACAGAAGATCATCTACGAATATCTGTAGCAGATCCCCTCCTCCGCTCTTCCTAAGCGGCCCGAACAGCTCTTCATTCTTTATCTCTTTGTTGTCCATGACCTTCATGATGAAATCCCAAGGTATGTGTATTGACCTGCTTATCGGCACCATCTTGAGCTCTATCGCTACACCGCGTAGCTGCTCTATAGCCCTTGCCCCTCCAGCGCTCCCGTAGCTTATAAAGCCGACAGGCTTCTTGTACCATTCTGGCCCTATCCAGTCCAATGCGTTCTTGATCGCGCTGGAATATCCGTGATTGTACTCTGGCGAGACGATTATGTAACCGTCAGCTGCATCTATTTTAGCCGACCACCTTTGCACTACTTCGTTATTGTACTTCCTGTTTGCCCATGCGGGCGATATCTCAGAGTCGAAAAGCGGCATAGGGTATTCCTTCAGATCAAGGAGCTCTGCTTCTACGCCTTCAAGCCCGGATAGATAATCATATACCCACAATGCTGGTCTTTCCCCAAACCTGCCGTTCCTCACGCTGCCCAAAATTACCTTTATCCTCAATTTTTCGTCCATGCATGCACCCGTGTAGTTATATTGTGATAATGGCAAGTATGATATATAAACATATAGCATATCCTATAAATGACCTGGAATCAATTGGCGTATGCGTGCGAACCCCATCATCCTGCATCTGCGTTACCGCTCCCTCCACACGGTCAGGTACTTCGCAAGCAGGAAAAGTATCACCGTCTCGGCTATAAGTATGTAAAACATGTACCACAGCGTCGGGGCAAGGCCGAAGAAGCCCTGTTCCAACACCGCTGCCGGCGTCGTCGGCGATATGGAAAGGGCAAGCAGTATCGGATGCGGCAGGTATGTGTACGGGTAAAATGTTGGTGGGAATATCATCATCACCAGCGACAGCATTCCGGTTATCGCCCATACGAATCTCTGGTGCTTAACCAGGCTGGTGAGCACGAAGGCAAGGGATGCAGTTGACAGCAGAACCAGCGACGCCACTATGATTGTCATCACAAACGCGTATGGCGTAAATATGTGGAAAATAATATCTAATACGAAGTAGAGTATAATGCTTGGTATCGACCAGAAGAAGTCAGCCAGCATGACGCCGAACATGTAGTCCATTGGCGACGTCCTCGTCGTGACTATCAGGTCCTTGAACATGTACTCGAACTTGAACATGCCGAGGTCTGCCATGGTAAATATGCCATTCGTAGCTACTATAGAAATTAGACCGCCGGCGAGCGCATAAGGGAGGAGTGAACCTTCTGAAAGGACGCCGACCACGAACAGCAGCGACAGCGGGAAGCCCATACCTGTTATCATGTATAGCCAGTTGGACCTAAGCGCCGCTCCTCCGGTGAGCCATGCGTGCGCGCTTACGAACTTAGGATTCAAGGTTCACGCCTCTTTTTATGAAAAGGTCGTCAAGTGTTACCGGCTTGATGATATCTCCTCGCCCGACCATGGCCTTGGCATTCCCTTTCTTGACATACGATATCCAGGTATTCCCGACCTTGTATGACGATCGGCTCTTGCGCTGGCTCTCTACCCTGACAAGGCCGTTGAACGGCTTCAGCAGCCTCTCTACAGCATCGTGCGCAAGTACCTTCCCTGAATCTATCATCAGCACGTCCTCCGAGAGCGCCTGTGCCTCCTCCATGTAATGTGTTGTGAGTATCACCTGCCCCTTTATCGCCCTTATCGCGGACCAGACCTCGACCCTGGAGAAAGGGTCGAGCCCGGTCGTCGGTTCATCCAGGAATATCATGTCAGCATCTGAGGCTATGGCCATGGCTACGAAAACCTTCCTCTTCATGCCGCCGGAGAGCTCGTACGCCAGCTTGTCCATGGCGTCGCCAAGGCCGACTGTGCGGAGCGCTTTCTCCGCGGCCGCCTTTGCCTTTAGCCGCCCGAATCCCCTTGCCGCCAAATACAGCTTGACGCAGTCGATGGCTGGCATGTAGTCCACGGGCCTGGCCTCCTGGGGTATGCTCACGGCAATCTTCCTGATCCTGTCGGCTTCGCTTATTATGTCGAGGCCATCTATGCTAGCCGTGCCTGATGTTGGTAGCATCTGCGTCGACAGTATCTTCATCAGCGTCGTCTTCCCAGCGCCGTTCCTCCCTATTATGGCGCTTATCTTCTTGTCGAGCCTGAAGCTGACCGAGTTGAGCGCGACCGTGCCATCGCTGTAGCGTTTTTTGAGCGCCCTGGCTTCTATCATATTGGTCAGAAAGATTTGACCTGCGCCTTATTAATGCCTTGCGGGTTCACGCCAGCCGTTTTATTATGTGGTAGCCGAATTGTGTCCTGACAACAGGGGATACCTGCCCCACATCAAGCGCGAACGCCGCCTGCTCGAATTCGCGAACCATCTCGCCGTGGCCGAAGAAGCCGAGGTCCCCTCCCCTCTTCCTCGTGCCGTCTATCGAGTACTGCTCTGCCATCTTGGCGAAGCTTTCCCCCTTGATTATCCTCTCGTGTATCTCATTCGCCAAAGATTGCTTTTCCACAAGTATGTGCGCGCACCGTATCTTGTTTGCCATCAGATCACATTATTTAGAATAACGTTTCGCATATCCTCCAACCCACGGAATGACGATGTCCTTGCCTGTCGATGCGATCACGCCTACTATAATCCCAAAAACCCACAGCGCGATCCCTACTACGTCCAGCACTGGTATGAAAACGAAAACAAAAATTATTATCCCGAGGAATATCGACTGGAGCGCGTGGAACCTAGCGCGCTTGCTCATCTGGCCCTCCGTGACGTATACTATGAGCCCAGAAAGCCATATGAACAGATAAGTGAGGATGTAGACTACTCCCCCTGTGCTATCCTGCTTTGGCTGGTGCGATGGCATTTTACTACCAGATAAGTAACCCACCCAAAGGCTAAAAGGGTATCTGGAAACTTCGGGATTCTAGGCCCATTGGCGTATGCCAGCCATGCCGCCCTTGAGGCTGTAGCTCTTTATTCCCCTGGCTGAAAGCTCCTTCACGAGCTCGTAAGAGCTCACGCCGTGCTCGCACACGAATATTGGCCGCTCATATCTCTTTAGCTCTTCAGGGTATTCCTTCTCGTCCAGTATCAGCTTGAACGGGCTCTCGTCTACGACCTTGCTGCGGTCTATCTCAAGCAGCTCGGCCAGCGGCGTCGTGGTCCAGCCCCCTATCCAAACGAATATGGATTTGCCGGAGTTGACAAGCTCTAGCGCATCCTTCAGCTCTATCTCATCCACGCTGTCTGCGGTTTCCATGGTACTATCTGGCCGTCAATGTTAATAGACCTTATGCACCTGGCGCACGGCCTGCCGTTTTCCCTATGGAATCAAGCACAGGGTTCAGCACCGACAGTATGGCTACCAGGTTGCCTTCTACAGGCCCGCTTTTCAGCACGAGCTTCGGTTTCCCATCCCCCTTCTCAAGCTGTGATATCTCCACGCGCAGGCCCTTGCCCCTCAAGGCCCTGCCTATCGTCTCTATCTCATCCCTCCGGCTTTCCCCTCCGGATAGCGCAAAGGCATTCCCGCTGCGTATCAGCCCAGCTATCTCCACAGCCCTCGCGGTTACTATGCTTGCCGCCATTAAATCCCCTGAAAGTGCTCGTATCGCTGTGTATAAATAGCTTACCTGCAGTTCGTCATAAAGTTTACAGGGCTGCGAGTATCTCGCCAGTGCTCCTTATGCGCCCCATCCTCTTGAGCGCTATATCTAGCGCAGCCTTGTGCATCTCCGCAGACATGGAGGTCATCGCGTCCTCTGCAAATATCTGCTGAAAACCGTACTCGTAGGCGAACCTGGCCGTGCTCTCAACGCCATGGTTGGTGGATATGCCACAGAGCACTATCGTGCCCACGCCCCTCCGCCTGAGCTGCAGCTCCAGGTCGGTGCCATAGAAAGCGCCCCATTGCTTCTTGGTTATCACGATGTCGCCGTCTTTCGGGGCAAGCTCTGGCACGAAGTCGGCCCAGTCGCTTTGCATCTGCTGGCCGCCCCAGCCCTGGTCATCGGCTATAACATTGAGCCTCTCGCCCTCCTTCGGCGCAACATGCACCAGTATCACCGGCATGCCATTCTTCCTGAAAGCCTCCGCCAGTCTCGCCGCATTGGCTATCACCTCCTTTGCGCTGTGCGGCGCAAGCTGCCTGTCCATCGACGCTATCCCCTTCTGCAGGTCTATGACGACAAGCGCCGTACCCTTTTTGTCGATCTCCAATCCCATGTCATCACTATGCAATATCACGGCAAGGTATTAATCCATAGCGCCCCTCCAGCGTGCCATAAACTCCGCCTGCCACTGCAAGCTGATCCGCTGCCATAAGCGGATGCGCATCACTTTCTGCCTTTCTCGACCTGGTAATTGTCGAGCTTTATCGCGCGGCTGAACAGCTGTGCGAACCTGCTGTCAGCCTCCTTGAAGCTTATCTTCGTTATGTGCTCGCTCCTCTTGTTTATTATGTTGAATGGCGGCACCTTGTAAGCTATCCTGTCATCCATCACTATGCGTTCGTGCTGCTCAACGGTGTCCTTGTCATCCATCAGCCTGGCGTCAAGCTCTATTCCTGCTCCGGTAAGCTCCGTGCGCAGGTCATTTATCTCCTGCGCGAAGCTGTACCCGAGCATCTCCTTCGAAGTCAGTATGGTTATCTTCGTATAATTTCCCATATCCTTCTCTATCAGCCTATAGAAATTCTGCAGCGCTGTAGAGTTGAAATGCTTGTCTATCACGCGCATGTGGCCTGTCATGTTGGAGAATATCTCCTCCTGTACGGATACCATGTTGGAGAATGGCCTTGAAGGGTCCATCGAAACCGCTGTCTTCCCCCTAGCCTGGCCCCTGTGATGCCTCGTCCTTATCACGTATTCTATATATCCTACGCCGCCTGCCAATATGATGAAGCCAGCGTACGGCACCATCTCATAGGTGCTGCTGTAGCCATACGGTATGTTCAATGAGGCGAGGAAGAAAAGCATTATGAACACCGCGCCGAGTATTGCACACATGAACGTGTACTTGCTCGTAGCTTTCGACGGCAGCTCTCTCCTGCTGAGCAGCAGTATGAAGGATGATGCGCCTACCGCCAGCGCGACTACGAAGGAGACGAAAGATTCAAGTACGCCCTCGCCAAGCCCGGAGTTGCCAAGCACAAGCGAAGATACGCTTGATGTTACCGAATTGTTGTAGGCGATGCTCTGGGCGGCAGCCCCTATGCCAACGCCGTAAAGAAGGGAGAGTTTGTAAATTATATAAACGGACCCGAACAGCAGCATAAGCGCGCCTATGCTTAACAGTACATAAACAAAAGCCACGTTCCTCTTGACAGCTTCGTTGCCCTCCACAATACTAAATGTGGAAGAAGCTATTTAATCATTCTATCCAGAGCCCGCATAGCCAGGCAACGTATAAATATCTGGAGGAAAAAGGGTTTTTGGGGAAATGCACAGCGATACAAATGCAGGTTTTCGCGGCCGCAGGGACGCTGCCGACTACCAGCTTATGGCCCTAGAGCGGCATGATGGCGCGCGGAAGCATGCGGGGCTCGACAGCCTGCTGCGCAGGAAGGTGCCGCCCCAGCTCGTGCTTGAGGAGTACGCGAAGGAGGGGCTGTCGGTGAGCCAGCGAGCACGCGATCTTGGTGTCTCTAGCAAAACCTACGATAGATATTTGGACGAATACAAGCTGCCGCGTCACCAGAGGAAATACCGGCGCAAGTTCACCGACGAGGAGCTGCACAGGCGGATAATGGAGGGGCAGAGCTACGCACAGATCTCGGAGGAGCTGCGTGTCCATCCTGATACGGTATCGAAAAGGGCAAATTGGATGGGGCTCAGGGCAGCCCGGCCCACGGAGCACCGATGGGTGCTGAGCGATCAGGAGCTAGGGAGGCTGCACGTGTTGGGCATCACGTCGGCAGAGGCCGCAGCCGAAGCAGAGCCCAGAGTATCCGCGCAGACCATACTAAGAGGGTGGAGGAGGATCGGCCTTAGTCCGCATTTCAGGGGCAGGCGGCGCAACACGCCAGACGCCGAGTACATAAGGCTCAATGAGGATGGGCTCACCATATCGGAGATCGCAAGGATGCGCGGCGAGAATTACGATACCGCAGCGAAGCACTGCAGGGAGCTGGGACTTGAGCCTAACACTAGATACGGCAGCCGCAGGCACGGCGCGGGCGGAGAAACCTTATATTAATTCTCTTTGTAGCACTAATGGTCAAATGGCGAAGCCGGATTGGCTGGCGATAAGGCCGGCATCAACCGAGAAATATAACGATGTCAAGCTCAGGATAAAGGAACTGGGCCTGCACACGGTGTGCGTGGAAGCGCACTGCCCAAACATAACCGAATGCTGGAGCTCAGGCACGGCTACGTTCATGGTCCTCGGAGACGTATGCACAAGGGGGTGCCACTTCTGCGCTGTCCGGAAAAACCAGAGCGGCATAAGCGTGGACAGCATGGAGCCGGAAAAGCTCGCGCAGCTCATATCTGAATGGAAACTTGAATACGTTGTGATAACCTCAGTTTGCAGGGACGATCTCCCAGACCAAGGCTCGTCACACTTCGCCGATTGCATACGCGAGATAAAGCGAAAGGTGCCATCTACGCTTGTGGAGGTGCTGATACCGGACTTCGGCGGCGATGCGGATTCGCTTGTCAGGATCGCAGAGGCCAGGCCTGACGTGGTTGGGCACAACATAGAGACCGTCAGGAGGCTCAGCCCGGCAGTGCGCGACAGGAGGGCATCGTACGACACATCGTTGTCGGTGCTCAGGATGATTAAGAAGCTAGACAGCCGCATATACACGAAGTCTGCAATGATGCTAGGCCTGGGGGAGACCGACGACGAGATAACAGAGGCCATGAAGGACCTGCGCGATCATGGTGTAGACTTCTTGGCGATAGGACAGTACTTGAGGCCTGTATCGAATGGATTCTATGCAGAGGTGAAGGAATACTTAACTCCAGAAAGGTTTGTGGCGCTTAGGGAGAAGGCATTGGGCCTCGGCTTCAGGTACTGCGCTGCGGGGCCGTTCGTCAGGAGCTCATACAGGGCGGGCGAGCACTTCATAAGGGCGATGGTGCAGCAGGAAAGGTAGCTACCTGCTGAAGTTCCACGAATCAGCGGCATAAACCTTGCCTGCCAGGTCTTCGGCCTTTGCGGCCTCGTCATGGTCCAGTGCCCCGAACTCGTAGTCCTTGCCTTCAACGAAACCTGCCAGCAGCGCATCGTATAGACCATCGAGCGTGGTGTCTGCGTGGTCCGTCACTCTTGTGACCCTGTCCTCAGCGTTCTTTATCATCTTGTCGGATATCTTCTCGCTGCTCACCTTCAGGAGGCTGAACATCCTCTTGAGATTTGTGCTGTATAGTACGGTGCCGTGCTGCAGGAGCACACCCTCCTTCCTCGCCTGCGCGTTGCCGGAGATCTTCTTGCCCTTGACAATTATATCGTTTATCGGGGCGAACTCGGCGCTTATTCCAAGGCTCGCCAGCCCTGATATAACCCATCCGCATATCAGCCTGTAGCTCTCTATTATGTTCTTCGGGAATTCCTCCTCCGGTGCAATCACGCTGTAGGTTATCTCCCCCTCGCTGTCGTGGTAGACGGCCCCGCCGCCTGTTATCCTCCTTACGTAGGACACGCCAAGCTCCTTGCACCTCGCTACGTTTACCTCCTCCTCCATGCTCTGGAAGCGCCCTATGGACACCGCACTGGGCATCCACCTGTAGAACCTCATCGTGGGGCCAGAGGTGCCAGCCTTTATGCCATCCATTATCGCATTGTCCACCGCCATGTTAGATGCGGCGCTCCTGGTCTCAAGCTTTATTACTCTCCATTGCATTCTCAATCGCCCTCTTCACCACGTTTGCTATCGCCTCAGGCGTCAGCCCGATCATCGTAGCGCCCTCCAGCTTCACGAGCGTGGATATCCTCTTGGCTATCGCGGCCTCGCTCTCTTGCGGCTGGGTGCCTACCAGCAGGCTCTCTATCCCCTCCAGCGCTGTGTCTGGGTACATGAAGAAATCGCCCAATATCCGCGCCTTTGTTACGGCTTCGCCAAATTCTACCTTTACCTCTACCATCTTGCCGCCAGGCACCTTCATCTTAGCTGACCCCTCCAACCGCACACCGAATATTTTATAAGATGGACAAATAAGCATTAATACACTGGGGTAATCTCTTGATGCTGAAAGGTTTCATGGAACGCTTCTTCGGGTGGAAGGTGATCCTGGAGATAAGGGAAAGCAACATAACCGTGGTAAAAAGAAAGGAAGACCGCATACTGATGTCGCACAATATAATATACTCAAAACTGAGCGACGGTTCAATATACACGCACAGCTATTGGGACTATTTCCTGCCGTTGGCTGCGATCCGGGCCAGGCCTAAGGTGCTGGTCCTGGGCCTCGCTGGGGGAACCATCCCGTACCAGATGAAAAAGGTGTTCGGGGAGAGGGTCAGCATAACCGCTGTTGAGCTCGACAGGAACATGGTCGCCGCGTCAAAGGTGTTCCTGCCAGAGCGGCTCGATGTCAAGCTGGAGATCTGTGATGCATACGACTATGTGAGAGATACTAGGGAGAAATACGACCTTATCGTGCTCGACATATTCAAGAGGCTTGATATACCGGAAAAGTTCAGGAGTGCCGCTTTCATAGAAAACGCCTACAGGGCGCTCACGAGCGAAGGGGTGCTTGCGGTCAACTACCTGCTCAGCGGCTCGGAGGTGCTGAGGCCGAGGTTCAAACGCAGGCTCAGGAAGAGGTTCACGGTCTATACGGTCAGCAACAGAGCGGCGTTTGACAACAAGATACTCATATGCTCCAAGGGCCTTGGCAGGGAAGCGCTGCTTAACGGGCTGCGGCGCCGTTTCCCAAAGAGCTCAGAGAGCGCGCACATAATGAAAAGCTACCTGGAAATGTCATGAGCAGTTTAACTGCGCAGCAGGATTCCGTATATCGCGCTCGATGCGACGTTTCGCATGGCTGTATCCTTCATCTCGCGCTTATGGCTCTCACGTATGCTGTGGGTCAAGTGCCTTTCCAATGCGCGCATTGCAGTAACATATGCGGCTTCCGCATCACCCCTGGTCAATGCCAAATGGGTGAAATGATCCCGTGGGAATATCTTGCCCATATTCCTAATGAAGCTCCTACCTGATAATGGCGACCTCCTCTCAAGCGTGGCCATCCCATTTGCAAGATTTATCCTGAGATGGATTACCGACGTGCCGCCGTCCTCTGCGGTCTCCACCTGCTTGAATGTAACGGAGTCCCCAATTACCGTCCTTTCAACTGCCGAAGCCACTGCAGATGCAGTAGCACGGTCCCCTGCCGGTTCACGCTGGCTAGACCTCTGGTAATCAACCATTCAACCACGATAACGTTCCATAAAACCAGATATTTATACCTATCCCGCGTGCCAACGCAAATCAATATATTGCTTTGTTACGAAGCGCCTATGTGGTGGGCAATTGCTGAAGGATGTATTTGAGACCTCTATCAGTTACATGCAGGTAATGGACGAGCAGGGCAACATAGACCAGCAGCTGCTCCCGAGCGGGGTCGATGACAGCAAGATAACAGAAATGTACAAATGGATGTCGTTTGCGCGGGCGCTCGACGCAAAGGTGCTGAGCCTCCAGAGACAGGGGCGCGCTGTGACGTATGCGCCGCTGGTTGGCGAAGAGGCCACACAGATAGGCAGCGGCATGGCTATGGGACCGAACGACTTCTTCGTTCCGAACTTCAGGCAGCACGGAGTATTCCTTGTAAGAGGGCTGCCGCTTGACGCTTTCTTCCTTTACTGGAAGGGATATGAGGAGGGCAACGCCATAGGCAAGGGGGTCAATGCCGTACCATACATCGTGCCGGTATCAACCCAGCTGCCGCACGCTGCTGGGATAGCCTTCGCGCAAAAGTACAGGAAGACCGGAGGTGCTGTTGTTACATATGTGGGTGACGGCGGCACATCGGAAGGCAACTTCTACGAAGCGATGAACTTCGCGGGGGCGCTGAAGGCGCCGATGGTGCTGATAATAGAAAACAACGGATGGGCGATATCCGAGCCAAGAAGCGAGCAGACAATGGCCAAGACGCTAGCCCAGAAGGCGGTAGCCGCCGGCATACCTTCGATTCAGGTCGACGGCAACGATGTGCTTGCTGTCTACAAGGCGACAAAGGACGCGATAGCGAAGTCTGCGGAAGGACCTACGGTCATAGAGTGCCTTACCTACCGGATGAGCATGCACACCACTGCGGATGACCCGACAAAATACAGGAACGACGCAGAAGTAGATGCGTGGAAGCCGAGGGACCCTATACTCAGGGTAAGGGGATACCTTTCGAAGAAGGGATTGTGGGACGATTCAAGGGAAGCCGCTATGGCTGCAGAGCAGCTCAAGCAGATAGACGCCGCTGTGGAGAAGGCAGAGTCATTCAAAGCTGACCCGAGGAGCATGTTCCAGCACCTGTACAGCTACATACCTGATACTTTGAAAGAGGAGATGGACGCCGCAATAGCGGCGAACTTCTGGCAATGATGATAATATGATGCAAAACATGGTAGGCGCACTGAACAGCGCGCTTGACATAATACTGCAGGAAGACAAAAACGCTGTGCTGCTTGGAGAGGACATAGCAAAAGACGGCGGCGTCTTCAGGGTGACGGATGGGCTGCTTGCGAAATACGGCGAGGGCAGGGTCATCGACACCCCATTGTCCGAGGCGGGCATCATAGGGACTGCGATAGGCATGGCCCTCGGCGGCCTCCATCCGATACCAGAGATACAGTTCGCCGGCTTCATGTACCTTGCGTTCGACCAGCTGATAAACCATGCCGCGAGGTACAGGAGCAGGACGAGGTCAGCCAGGAGCGTCCCGATGGTCGTGCGGACCCCTGTTAGCGGAGGGGTGAGGACGCTGGAGCACCACTCCGACAGCCCAGAGCTGTACTATTCGCATGTAGGTGGCCTGGTGGTTGTCGAGCCGTCAAACCCTTACGATGCAAAAGGGCTCCTCATCAGGGCATCGCACATGGAAGATCCTGTGGTATTCCTGGAGCCGACGAAGCTCTACAGGCTGTTCAAGCAGGATGTGCCAGAAGGCCAGTATGAGGTGCCGATAGGGAAAGCCAGCGTAGTAAGACCTGGCGATGACCTCAGCATAATAACCTGGGGCACCATGGTGCCTGTTGTTAAGAACGCCGTGGAGAAGAAGGGCGCCAACGCTGAAATCATCGACCTGAGGACCATAAGCCCGATGGATGAGAGTGCTATAATAGAGAGCGTCAAGAAGACCGGACGGGCTATGATAGTCCACGAGGCGCAGCTCTCGTTCGGCGCAGGTGCAGAGATCGCGGCTAGGATAGCAGAGAAAGCGATTTTCGAGCTGGATGCGCCTGTGCTGCGCGTAGCGTCCGACAGCCTGCCGTATCCATACCCCGGATACGAACAGTATTACATACCAAACGAGGCAAAGGTAATGCAGGCTATAGACAAGATAATGGCGGAGTGATTCCATGAAAGACATAAGATTCGTTGATGTTGGCGAGGGGATAACCGAAGGCAAGATACAGAAGTGGCTTGCCAAGGACGGCGACCAGGTGAAGGAGGACCAGTCCGTGGCGCAGGTCGAGACGGACAAGGCGGTTGTCAACGTACCGTCCCCGATAGCAGGCACGATAAAGATAAACATGAAGGAGGGCTCAACGCTGCACATAGGCGACACGCTCGCGTGGATAGGGGCGCCGGACGAGCTTAAGGGAGCTGCGGCAGCATCAGCGCCAGCAGCGCCGCCGCAGCCAAAGCCGGCCGCACCGCAGGCAAAGGGGCAACCGGCCGCGCAGAATGCCCCCGCGCAATCAAAGGAGACGATCGCAACTCCTTCTGTCAGGAAGCTAGCGGAGGAGCTCCACGTTGACCTCAGCACCGTGACTGGCACCGGCCCCCATGGAAGGATACTTGAGAACGATGTGCGCGCAATTACCTCGCAGACCACGCAGAAGTCGGCCCCGCAGCAGAAATACTCCGAGGCGCTTGAGGAATCGCACTCAAATGAGGTTGAGCGCATCCCAATGTCTATGACTAGGAAGGCGATAGCCAGGAACATGGAGGAATCGTGGAAGACGCCGAGAGCCACGCACATGGACCTGATAAACGCTACCGAGCTATGGAACCTGGTAGGCAAGGAGAAGGAGAAGATGAAGAAGGAGCAGGTGCACCTCACTTTCCTTCCGTTCATAATCAAGGCGCTCGTCAAGGCGCTCCAGGAGAACCCGCATTTCAACGCCAGCTACGACAGGGACAAGCAGGAGATAATAGTCAAGAAGTACTACAATATAGGAATCTCTGCAGAGGCTGACGACGGGCTTAAGGTGCTTGTCGTGAAGGGTGCGGACAAGATGAGCATAGCGCAGATGGCAAAGAAGATAGCCGAGCTTGCAGACAAGGCGAGAAACAAGACCATAACCATAGACGAGATGCGCGACACATCGATAACCGTAACTAGCATATGCAGCCTTGGCGGCGGCTTCCTCGCAGTGCCGATGATAAACCCACCAGATGTGGCGATAATCGGCGTCCTGGAAATACGTGACTGGAATTTCGTGCAGGACGGCAAGAGCGTTGTCGGCAAGGTAATGCCCTTCACGGTGACGTTTGATCATAGGGTTGTGGACGGCGCTGAGGCGGTGAAGCTCGGAAATGCGTTCAAGGGTTATATGGAGAATCCTGAGTTTCTTGAGATGTTATGATGGATAACAAGATGGCTATAGTAACAGGCGGCAGCAGGGGAATTGGAAGGGCTATTGCCGAGGAATTGGCGAGCATAGGCTACGACCTTGTGCTGCTTTCTAAAAACAAAGCGAAGCTGGAAGAAACCAGCAAAGAAATCGCTTCAAGATACGGAAGAAAGGTGACTCCATTCCCCTGTGACCTTTCAGATATGAAAGCGATAGACAAGTTTGAAAAATTCTGTGCGACCAACAAGGTAATCCCTGATGTGCTTGTCAACAATGTAGGTATATGGGCGCCGGCAAGCACTGGCGAATCAAGCACCGAAAGATACGATGAAATAATGACCACAAATGCGAAAGGAGTGTTTTACCTTACACAACGGCTTTTACCTGTTTTGAAGAAAGGCCGCGCTAAAAGGATTATCATTATTTCATCTACGTGGGCCCAAGATTTCAGTTTGGCTGGAGGGAAATCAGAAAGTACCGTTTACGCAATGTCGAAATGGGCACTCCGTGGGTGGGGCCGTATGCTCAGAGAAGAAGTGAGAGGTGATGGCATTTCGGTTACGATAGTTTACCCCGGAGCTGTTTTTACGGATGAATGGGAGGGCACCAAAACCCCCAAAGAAAAATTCATAAAACCCGAGGACATCGGCAAAGTCGTGCGTGCAGCTGTAGAAATAAGTCCTGGCAGCTGTATTGATGAAGTTATAGTGAACACAAAGGTTGGATCACTTTCATATGATTGATTTAATGAGCGACCTCAAAAGTTTTGATTGGAAAAAGTACGTCCTTGAATGTTTAAACTCAACCTTTTTTTGTACACTCGCAACATGTGAGGAAAACGGCGTATGGTCCAACCCGGTTTATTTTGCATGGGACTCCGACTACTGCTTCTACTTTATCTCCCCCCCAAAATCAAGGCACATGTCTAACATAATAATTAACCAGAACATTTCTCTATCAGTATACAGCACCCAGCAATCACCGGATGGAGATGTTTGTGGGCTTTATATTGAGGGGAAAGCAATAATTGTGCCAGATGATCAAGTGGAAAATGCATATTCTGTTTACTATAAAAGGCGTTTTCCAGACACGGGTAAAAGTAATGCCCTGCCATCTGCCCACATGGGCGAATCCGCCGCATGGAAATTTGTAAAGATAGAGCCAATCCGCATCCATTATTTCGATACCAGATTTTTCGATGAAGTGAGGCAGGAGGTACCAATTTCAAAGCTTAAGAGTTAATGATATACATGGTAATGGGTTCACTTCCTGAGAACGTTGACGTCGCCGTGATAGGCGGCGGCGTAGGCGGCTACGTGGCGGCTATACGCGCCGCGCAGATAGGGAAGAGCGTCGCACTTGTCGAGAAGGAGAAGCTCGGTGGCCATTGCCTGAACTATGCCTGCATACCCTCGAAGACGCTCATCCACATATCCGACATATTCTACGAGGCACAGCACTCCCAGAAGTTTGGGATAAACATACAGGGTGCGTCCATAGACGCCAGGAAGATGCTCGATTGGCGCATGTCTGTCTCGAAGAAGCTCGAGGATGGCGTGGCATTCCTCTGCAAATCAAACGGCATAGACCTGCTTAAGGGCGCAGCGACTTTCCTCTCGTCAAACAGCCTCCAGCTTACCGATGGCGTCACTCTTGAGTTCAAGAAGGCGATAATAGCTACGGGGTCAACCCCAACCGAGCTCAAGGGTTTTGAGTTCGGAAGCGGCATAATCGACTACAAGCAGGCGCTGATGCTGGACCGCGTGCCAAATACGATGCTGATAATCGGCGCCGGATACGTCTCTGTCGAAATAGGCACGCTGTACGCGAAGCTAGGCACGAAAGTCACAATACTGGCAAGATCTGACGTCCTCTCGCATTTCGACAGGGATGCTGTCAACCTTGTAAAGGGCAGGATGGCAGAGCTCGGTATCAAGATAGTTACTGGAGTCACGCCATCATCGAGGAGCGGCAGCTCTGTCGTACTCAGCGATGGCAGCAAGGTCGACGCCGAGGTGATAGTTGTCGCAACTGGCCTATCACCATATACGCAGGGGCTCGGGCTCGAGAACACGCAGGTCAAGCTAGACCAAAAAGGGTTCATAACCGTGGACAACAGGCTGCAGACGTCGGATCCGAACATACTCGCGGTCGGCGACGTCATCGGCGAGCCGCTGCTCGCCCACAAGGCGATCCGCCAGGGCGTGATAGCTGGAGAGGTCGCCTCCGGGGAAAGTTCCTCATACGACAACATCGTTGTCCCGGCTGTGATCTTCTCAGACCCGGAGATCGCGATAGCAGGCAGTTTGGAGGAATCAGGCGGCGTTAAGGTGACAAAATTTCCATTGACTGCTCTTGGCAGGGCGATAGCCCTGGACTCGACAAAAGGTTTCGTGAAGGTCGCGTATGAGGATGACGGGCTGGTCAAGGGCGTCGAGATAGTTTCACCTGATGCGAACTCGATGATAGCGGAGGCGGCGCTGGCGATAGAGATGGGAGCCACCATTGAAGACATCGCCGACACGATACATCCGCATCCGACTTACAGCGAAGGGATACAGGAAGCAGCGGAGGCCGCGCTGGGCAGACCGATACATTTCTTCTACGGCAAAAAGTGAATCTAGATGAATGTGCTATTCATATGCAAGTACAATGCTGGAAGGAGCCGAATGGCCGAGGCTATATTCAACCATCTGTCCAAGAGGAACAGGGCAACCAGCGCAGGAATAAGCCCGTATCCGAGGCACGCCAGCATCTATAAAGGAATAGCGGCCAGCTCTGCAGTGCTCAATGAGATTGGAATACGGTGCCCGAAGGGAAAACCGAAGGCCGTTACGAAACAGGACGTCGAGAAGGCTGACATTGTTGTTGTGCTCCTTTGGAAGAGCCAGCTTTATCTTCTGCCCAAGTACATAAGCGGCTCGCCCAAAACGGTCTACTATCCGATAAAGGACTCTGATGACAGGTCGCGCTTATTCATTGTGCAGCACAGGCGCAACAGGGATATCATACTGCGACTTGTTGAGCGCATGGTGAAGAGGAACGGGTGAACGCTATGGACTATGACGCGTTCGAGGACGGTTTCTCATACACGTCGCTCGGGGCAATCCACTTCAAGCACCACCCAGGGAGTGGAGAAAAGATGATATTCCTGCATGGGCTGGGAGGCACCACACGCGCATGGAAAAGGCTGATGGAGCACATGCCAGAAGACCTCGACATATACTTAATAGACCTCCTCGGCCATGGAGAATCTGATGCGCCTGAAATAGACTATACGGTAAGCGCCCAGTTCCAGGTCCTCAGGGAGTTTATCTCGCTTAACAACAACGGGGACAGCTATATCGTAGGGCATTCTTACGGCGGATGGGTGGCTGCATACTACGCGACGCAGCCGTACACCTGCAAAGGTCTTGTCCTTGAAGACATCGCCGGGCTCAAGGACGAGCATGACGAGGTGAGGGCAAGCGGGCAGGCCGAGGCGATGGTTGACAAGGCGATGCGAACGGCGATGGGAGAGGGCAACAAGGAATACGTGATCAAGGGCATACTTTCTGCATTCTATACCGAAACAGAGGAGCAGCTGACTACGCAATCCCTGTCTAAGATAAAGAGCAGGGCGCTCATAATATGGGGCGCCCAGGACAGCGTCTTCCCGGTAAAATACGGAAAGGCATTGCAGGGCAAAATAAAGGACGCCTCGCTAGTCGTGATTGAAAATGCGGACCACGACGTAAATTACGAGCAGCCGGAGGCTGTCGCCCGGGCAATTCTCGACTTCATAGGGCATGCTAGAGCCTGACGCTACCTGCCTTTATCATCCTGAGCAGCTCGGGCATCGCGCTTATCCTCCTCATTGTTGGCGGCTGCGCCTTTTTTCCGGCGGCCCTCTTCTTTATGTAAGCAACCACCTTCCTTTTGTCCCGGGCGGTCTCAACCTCGTATGTCTCCTTGGATCTCCTGATGGCCCCAATGCCGCAGTTGTCCA
>DAHXLV010000036.1 GCA_027365815.1 Microcaldota archaeon | reverse complement strand
GGATGCCCGTTCCAGCGGAGAGCCTGAAAAATACGCGTGTATCTGCTCCATGGATGGCTCGCTATCGATTAGGCATTCCATAATCCTTCGTAGTCCTGCCATTTTTGATGCAGCAGTGTCCAGGTACTGGTACAGCTCTGTTTTTGGCATCGGCCCGGAAGTCTCTCCACGGCGCTCAAATTTTACGTAGTCTTTTTCCGCGGTGACCAGCATCTTTACGTATTCCTGTGCTGTCCGTATTTCTCTGTTCATTTTACCCCTAGAATTGCTTTCCTGTCCAGATATATATCTGTTTTGTTTACCGATATTGCCGCCTTTTCGTCAGTTTTATTGGGCTGCCGCATTCGTCAGTTCGGGATTTTTTGGTGAATGATACGCCGAGAATTTACTTTGCTTTGATTCCCCTATCCTTGAGTATGTGGCGGAGCGGCTCCTTGAAAGTTACCTTTGCCTGCCTGAGCTCCTTCAGAGACTGGAACCCTAGCCCTGCCATCTCCTCCTTGATGCCGTCGATCATACGGCTGATGAATGAGTACACGCCATCGCTGCCGCCGCTCCTCTCGCTGCTGATTATGGGCTTTGCCATGCCGCACCGCTCGGCGCCTATGGCCAGGGACCTTACGACGTCAGATGGGGTCCTTATCCCGCCGCTCGCCCAGACTGGGCCATTGAATGAGCTGCGAGCCTCGAGCACCGACAGCGCAGTAGGTATGCCCCATTCCCAGAAGGCGCCGCCGTACTTGCTCTTGTTCCTGTATGTCTCGACGCCTATCCACGTGGTGCCGCCAGCCCCCTGCGTGTCTATGCAGTAAACTTTGCCGTTGAGCCTTGCCGCAACCTCCCTCGATATGCCGTTGCCGACTTCCTTGACTATTACAGGCTGCCTTATGCCCCTGGCCACCTCTATTATCCTGCCCATCACACCCCTGAAATCGATATCGCCCTCGGGCTGCACGCTCTCCTGTCCTGGGTTAGTATGCACCGCCAGCATATCCACGCCGATCGAATCGACCATGCGCTGTATCTGCCCGTCGTTGTAGACCAGGAGCTTTGTAGCGCCTATGTTGCCTATCAGGATCAGCTCCTTGGCGAACTTCTTGACATCATATGTGTACGCGAGCTCTTTATTCTCCATCATAGCGCGCTGGCTCCCTACACCCATCGGTATGTTCAGCCGTGCGGCTGCGATTGCGATGTTCCTGTTTATCCCAAGAGTGGCTGGGTGGCCTCCAGTCATACCAGATATGAAAAGCGGCGCTGAGACCGGAAGGCCGAGCAGCTCGGATTCTATGTCGACGTCCCTCTTGCTTATAGCCCCGCCGTTAGGCTTTATGCCGACAAGCTCGAGCATCGTCGTCTTCTCCCTGTACTGGGTGTTCCTTTTGGTTATTATCTGTATGTGCTCGAGCTTCCTGATCTGCGTTATGTTGTCGTCAGGCATGCTGCAACCTCATCCGGTATATAGGCGCCTTGCCCAGTCTTTTCAGGTCTATCGAGTTGGTTAGCAGCATGGCGACCCTGAGCTGCTTGATATAGATGTCAATCATGCCAGCGTCAGATTCGCTTATGCACGGCAGCGCACCGCCGTCAAGCCTCAGCGCCTTCGCGATCTCGACGCCGTTCCTTACCTGGACCAGGCGGCGAGGGCCTAAATCTGCTTTCTTCCTCCCGTTTATGAATACGTGTTTTCTGAACACAACCGGTACGCCTTTGAGCCTGCCAGAAAGCGAGATGGCTGAGCGTTCTGTAGCTGCGGCAACTGCCACCGGGTATTGCAGCTTGAGGCCTCCGGACAGCCTGTAGCTTATGTCGGTCTCGTTCAAGGATATGTCAGGTATTGCGCAGTGCACGAACTGCACCCCATCGATCATCTTGCGGTCCGCTCTCCTGTTCATACCGATACTATAGTGGTTATTGCAAAAACCTATAAATATCGTGCGAAAAAGGCGAGCTTATGCAGTTTTATCATAATACGCAGTATCGGGTTTGCTAATAAAATTGGAAGAAGAAAACCAGCGACTTACAGATTTCAAGTGCCTAAATCGCAAAAGCGCTTTAAGGATCCCAAAACTTTCCGCTCAGGGAACTTAGTTTATAGCTTTCTTTACTTGAATTTAGGATAAGATTTATTTACTGCTTACCTTACCTGACTTTCTTCTTCATGTAGGATATGGCAAAGCAGATATATATGTCTTTGCAATCCTACCCAATTATCCTGATTTTCCGCTTGTAGAAGCGCTCGAACATCCCTTCTATCTTGCTTTTCGACGTGTCCCTCGCAGCGCTGATCCTTTTAAGCTCCTCCTTTATCTCGCTGGCGGCCATCACCTTCCTCTTCTTCTCGCCCTCAGCCCGGTCGATCTCCCTTATCAACCTCTCAAGGCCAGCCGCCTCCTGCTCGGCTGCGTCCCTCTTGCTTTTCAGTATGCGTATCTCCTCGATGAAGCTGCTTATGTCCTCGTGCAGCACGAAGTCGATGGCATGCATGGCCTCGCTTGTGTTCTTCGCAACTATCCTGTTCTCCTGGATCTCCTTCTTTAGGGATATCACGTGCTGCGAGAACTCCCGCATGGCGTTTTCGTTGTTGGACAGTGTGCCAACAGGGTCCTCGAGGTAGTAAGTCAGATGCATCTTCGAAGTGGTTCCATGCTCGTACTTCCTCGCCGGCTTCTCGAGCGGTGCAAGCCTGGCCATTATCGTGCCCCTGGCGTCGAATGCCGCCTTGTCGAGGTTGCCTATCTCTGCGCGTTTCTCGGAAAGCAGTTTCCTCATCGGCTCCGCGGCGTCTGCATCCTTGGATGGCGGCCCGCCAGGCTCCTGGCCTATCTCGCTTTCTGCTCTGGCGAGCTCAGCGGCCTCCCTGTCGAACGCAGCCAGCCTCTCTATCTCCTGCAGCAGGCTGTTGTATTCGTTCAGCTCGTTTGCTTTAGAATCGAGCCGCAAGCCAAGCTCCTTAACCGACCTCTCAATGCCTGTGTACGCGTTCTTGAACCTGCCGAGCTCGTTAGCGTAAGCCTCCAGCACTATCCTGAACTTGTTGTTGGCCTTTAGCACCTCGTCCATCAGCGCCTTGGCCGAAGCCAGCTTTGAGTGGTAGGATGTGTAAAGGTTCCTGTCGTCTGCCGGCCTGTCCGCGGCTATCAGCCTGCGAAGCGTGCCGGTGTATACCGACTTCTGCTCTATAACATAACTCTCGCTTGCCGCCCTTATGCTCTCCCTGTCAGGCGGCACGGTGCTCCTGTCAAAATGGTCGCACGCTTCCACAAAGAGCGCTTTCGCCTGCTCGATGTTCAGTATCAGGCCTGCCGCCTTTGAGTTTATGGACGAGAGCTTTTCATCGAAGGCAGCATTGAGCATGCCTTCAAGGTCCTCTACCCTGGCTTCCCTAACGCCCCCGTCAAACAGCACAGAAAATACCCCTATGTATCTATGGTTTCAAGCTCTTAACCTTTTCCGCGATATGCCATCAGCCAAAACAATACGTTTATATGCTATCCTTTTATTATACTATTATTCCCACGACAAAACCTGTTTTGGGGATGCAAGTGCTCCAATGGCTGCGACTCCGAAGCCTGAAAAAAAGACCAGCGATAAGAGTGCATCTAGTGGAACGAAGACCACCTTCTCAATCGACAAGGTCAAGAACTTTCCCGACTGGTACGACCGCGCACTTGAGGTCGGTGACATTGTCGACGCGAGGTACCCTGTCAAGGGCATGTACATATGGAAGCCGTACGGCTTCAAGGCGCTCAAGTCGATGATGGCGATAATGCACGAAATCATGGACAGGACAGGCCATGAAGAGGTGTACTTCCCGATGCTGATACCGGAGTCGGTATTCGGAAAGGAAAGGGACTTCCTGAAAGGTTTCGGCGGCGAGGCGTTCATAGTCACGAAGGCTGGCGGAGACGAGCTTGCAGAGAAGCTCTACGTCAGGCCTACTTCGGAAACCGGGATGTACGAGAGCGTAAGGCTCTGGATAAGGTCAGTGTCGGACCTACCGCTCAGGCTTTACCAGGTAGTCAACATATTCAGGTGCGAGACAAAGCAGACCAGGCCGATGTTGAGGCTGCGCGAGGTGGTGAAGTTCAAGGAAGCGCACACCTTCCATGCGACTGCTGAGGAGGCCGACCAGCAGGTCAAGGAGGGTGTAAAGGCGTACGAGGAATTCTTCGACAGGCTGCTGGTGCCGTACATAGTGGTGAAGACCCCTAGCTGGGACACCTTTGCCGGCGCCGTATACAAT